>NZ_LZZU01000071.1:0-27208 GCF_014170355.1 Cupriavidus sp. UME77 | reverse complement strand
GCGGCGACCTACTTTCTTGTCTTGCCAAGAAAGTAGGCAAAGAAGGCGCGCCGGATGGGGCGACTACCCCCTCGGGCTTCGACGAAAAGAGCGGCCGGGACCCAAACTCGCATCGCCTTAAGGCGATACTCAGACATGGGTCCCTCTTTTCCGCTCTTTTCGCCGAATCCCGAGGCGCCCCATACGGCCTTGGTACACCTTCACGGCTCGCTTCGCATCGCCGTGGGTGTTTCCCGCCCCTTCGGGCGGGAAACACGGCTACACCGAATCGCTGGTTTGGCGAGGTCGATTCTGCCCCCGCTGGTTTTCTCCCCTCTCCCACTTGTGGGAGAGGGGCCGGGGGAGAGGGCGGGCGCTTGCAGGAACTCGGCAGTTCACACACCGGCAGGTTGGGGTTGTCAGCTCAGCTTGATCTGCGCCTCGCGGATCAGCGCGCCCCATTTGGCGTGTTCGGCGCGGATGTGGGCGGCAAATTGCGGCGAGGTCTGGGGTGTGGGCACGCTGCCTTCCTGCGCCAGCTTTTGCTGCACGTCCGGGCGCGCCAGCACCTTGATGGTCGCCGCGCTCAGGCGTGCGGTGACGTCGGCCGGCAGGCCGGCGGGGCCGACCAGGCCCAGCCAGGTGGCGGCTTCGAAACCGGCGAATCCTTGCTCGGCCACGGTTGGCACGGATGGCAGCGCGGAAAGGCGTTTGGCCGAGGTCACCGCCAGCGCGCGGATCTTGCCGGCGGATAGCTGTGGCATGACGGAGACGGCGTTGCCAAAGTAGGCGTCCACCTGCCCGCCGAGCAGGTCGGTCATGGCCGGGCCGGCGCCTTTGTACGGCACCTGCAGCACCCGCACGCGCGCGCGCCGCGCCAGCATCTCGCCGGCCAGGTGGCCCACGGTGCCGTTGCCGGCCTGCGCGATGCCCATGTCGCCGCTGCGCGCATTGGCTGCCTTGATGAAGTCGGCCAGCGTGCGCAGCGGGGAATCCTGGCGCACCACCAGTACCACGGGCTGTTCCGCCACGCCGGCAACGGGCGTGAAATCCTTCAACGGATCGAACGGCATCTTCGGGTACAGCGCGGGGTTGATCGCCAGGTTAGCGGCCTGGCCCATGCCGATGGTGTAGCCGTCCGGCGCGGACTTGGCTACCGCGTCCAGGCCGATGTTGCCGCCCGCGCCGGGCTTGTTGTCGATTACCAGCGTCCACTGGTCGGTCAGGGTCAGCTTCTCGGCGATCAGGCGCGAGGTGGTGTCGGTGCCCCCGCCCGGCGGGAAGGGCACGACGAAGCGGATCGGCTTTTGTGGCCACGGGCCTTGCGCGCGGGCAATGCCGGTGGCGACTAGCGTCATGGCGGCGCTGGCCTGGAGGAAATGGCGTCGTTGCATGTCTTGTCTCCTGTTTTTTCCCAGGTTTTTTCTAGGTTTTTTGTAGGTGCCCATGCGGGCTTGCCCTGGCGGATTCAGACCGGCAGTCCCTTGGCACGCAGCGTGGCATCGAAGCGCTCGGGGTCCGAGGTGCCGGCGGCGTTGTCGGCGCGGATCTTTGCTTCCTTCAGCAGGTGGGCACGGGTGCGCTGCAGGATGTCGGCAGCTTCGGCGGCCGGCACCGCGATCACGCCGTCCGCGTCGCCCACGATCAGGTCGCCCGGCATCACGGCCATGCCGGCGCATGACACCGGCACGTTGACCTCGCCGGGGCCGTCCTTGCTCGGGCCGCGGTGGGTGTGGCCGCGGGCGAAGATGGGCATGCCGTCTTCGGCCCACTCCAGCACGTCGCGCACGGCGCCATCGATCACCAGCCCGCCGAGTTGCTTGGCCACGCACGTGGTGCGCATCAGGCCGCCAACCAGCGCCTGCGTGATGTCGCCACCGCCGTCGATCACCAGCACATCGCCGGGGCGGACCATCATCAGCGCCTTGTGAATCATCAGGTTGTCGCCCGGGCGCACGCGCACGGTCACGGCCGGCCCGCACAGCACGGTGTCGGGGCGGCTGTGATACGGGCGCAGGCCGATGGTGCCGATGTTGCGGCTCATGGCATCCCCAATGGCGGCTACCGGCATCTCCCGGAAGGCCGCGACGACGTCTGTCGCGGGGCCGGCGGCGCAAGGGTTGATCCGGTAGCCCGCGGGCCATGCCTTGGTGGCTTCGTTGCTCATGTCAGCGTTCCTGGTGTCTTGCTGTTGTGTGGGGCGAGGTGTCACGCGCCGAGGGCGGCGAGCACCTGCGGATTGACGCAGGCGGTGGCGGGGGGCGGCCTGCCGTGCAGGAAGCCGAGCACGTTGCGCGCGGCATCGCTTGCCATCGCGGCCAGCGCCGCAGGCGTGGAGCCACCCACATGGGGTGTGAGCACCACGTTGTCCAGCGCGGCCAGCGGGTTGTGCGCGGGCAGGGGCTCGACGGCCATGGTGTCCAACCCGGCCGCGTAGAGCTGCCCGCTTTGCAGCGCGGCTACCAGCGCGGCCTCGTCCACCACCTCGCCGCGCGCGGTGTTGATCAGGATGGCGCCGCGCCGCATCCGCGCGAACTGCGGCGCGGCCAGCATGTTGCGGGTGTGCTGGTTCAGGGGCACATGCAGGCTCAGCACGTCGCTGGCCGCAAGCAGCGCGTCGAGGGAATCGGCGAGCGCCACGCCTGCGACAGGGCTGGCGCGCCCGGCCAGCGCCGGGTCGAACGCCACCACCGGCATGCCGAGCGCCAGGCAGACGGTGGCCACGCGCTGGGCGACCTGCCCGAAACCAACCAGCCCCAGCGTGCGGCCATGCAGCTCGATGCCGTCCTGCGCGCGCGACCACCGGCCGGCATGGAGCTCCCGGTCCATCCACGTCACGCGCCGCGCTGCCGCGAACATCAGGCCAAGCGTGAGCTCGGCGACCGACTGGGCGTTGGCGCCGGGCGTGACATAGACGGGAATGCCGCGCGCGGTGGCGGCTTGCACATCGATATTGCTGACGCCCACGCCGTGCTTGGAGATGACCTTCAGCGTGGGGCATGCCGCGATGGCGGCGCCGCTCAGCGCGACCGTGCGCGAGATGACGGCGTCGACGGGCTCGGCAGCGAGGGTGCGTGCGACCTCGCCAGCATCGTTGGCGCCGTTCGCGTCGGCAAGGTAGAGAATCCGCGCGCCCGCTGCTTCGAGCAGGCGGACGCCGGCCGGAGCCAGGCGAGGGGCGGTGACGAGTACGGTAGTTGGCATGGCGCTCAGGCTGATCACGGCGTTGGGCAAAGGCCCGGTGCGATGCCGAATTCTTGCGCGCTCAATAGTTTCCGTCCAGCTTATAATTTTTGGTGTCTGTTCAAGAAAAGTAATCAGTCAAGACTGCTCCGGCAGCATGCTCCCATGGACCTTCGCGATCTCAAGTACTTCCTTGCCGTGGCCAGCGCGGGCAACTTCCGCCGCGCGGCCGAGCTGGTGCACCGCAGCCAGCCCACGCTCACCAAGGCCATCGACAGGCTGGAGGCGTCGCTCGGCGCCGAGTTGTTCGAGCGCGAGGGCCGAGGGCAAAAGCTCAGCACGGCCGGCATCGCCCTGCGTGCGCGCGCCACTTCGCTGCTGCAGGAGGCCGACTTGCTGCGCGACGAGGTGGGCGCCATCGCGCGCGGCGTGGCCGGCACCGTGCGCCTTGGCAGCGGCCCGCTCGGTGCGGAATACCTGCTGCCGCGGATCTGCAGCATGCTGCTGGGGCAAGCCGCCAACGTGATGCTGCAACTCACCATCCGCAACAACTACGAGTTGCGCGACGAGTTGCGGGAGGGGCGGCTTGACCTGGTGCTGGGCTTCGTGCCCGAAGAGGAAGAGGAGTTTCACTGCGAGACGCTGCTCAAGGACACCGTGGTGGTGGCCGCGGTGACGGGCCATCCGATCCTCAAGACCCGGCGCGTCACGCTGGACAAGCTCGCCGGCTATCAGTGGGCGCTGCCCAACCGCGCGGTGGCCAGCCGGACCTGGCTGGACCATGCCTTCGAATCGCGCGACCTGCCCCGGCCCGTGGCGCAGATCGAGACCAATTCCATCCCGCTGATCCCGCGCGTGGTCGCCGACACCGAACTACTGACCTTTGTCTCGCGGCGCACCCTGCGCGCAAGCGGCGGTCAACTGGAGGAGGTGCCGCTGGCGGCGACCACGCTGGTGCGCAATTTTGGCGTGACCTATCGCAAGGATGTGGCGCTATCGCCGGCGGCCGGCCGGCTGATTGCCCTGCTGCACGACCATGGGAGCAGTTTGTTCAACAAGGTGGATTAGCTCGCTTGCCCCGCCACGAACGCCTTCTCCAGGCGGACCTCCGTCTACGGCACCGCCGGCTTTATCGACAACCGGGGCAACCTCGGCCTTTCCGTCAGTTCCGGCTCGCCGGGCAGCAATGCCGCACCGGGCGGCAACCAGCTCGGCGCCATGCTGGGGATAAAGCACATCTTCTGACCGAAGCCGCCATGCCCGCGCCTCATCGGGGCCACCCGGGTATGGGTGGCCCTTGAAAATAGATAAAATGCAGAATATCTATGAAACGGGGCTGACTTGGCTACCTCAACCAACGGGCACACCACCGCAACGCCAGACGTCGCCGAACCCGGCGCCACAGACATGGGCGGGCGCACGTGGGCGTCCATTCTCGAGCTCACGGTTCGGGAAGAGATCATCCAGGGCAAGCTGCCCGCCGGCAGCAAGCTGCGGCTCAAGGAACTCTCCGAGCGTTACCAGGCGGGCGTGATCCCCCTGCGCGAGGCGCTGTCGCGCCTGTGCGCCACGGGCTTCGTCGTTGCCATCGACCAGAAGGGCTTTCGCGTCGCCGAGTTGTCCGAAAGCGAACTGCTGGATATCACCAGGGTGCGCCAGCAGATCGAGACGCAGGCGCTGCGTGACGCCATCGCCTGCGCCAACGTGGAGTGGGAAGGCCAGCTCATCGCCGCGCATCACCGCCTCAAACGGATTCCGATGCTCCTGCCCGGCGAAGGCCGCCAGATGAACCCGGACTGGGAAGACGCCCATTCGGACTTTCATGCGGCGCTGGTTGCGGGATGCGAGTCGCCCTGGCTGCGCCGTTTCTCCGCCTTGCTCCGTGACCAGACCGCCAGGTATCGGCTGCTGTCGATGAACATCCCGAAGTCAGGCCGCAAGCGCGACGTCATGGCAGAGCACGAAGCCATCGTGGATGCGGCGGTGCGCGGAGATGCCGATACGGCATGCCGGCTGCTCCATGAACACTTCCAGGTGACGACGGATCTCGTCATGGCGCATCTGGCCGCGCAGAAGGCGGCGGGGGCGGGGAAGGCGAGGGTGAAGAAGGCGGCTGCGGTGTAGTGATGGCGTTCGCGCTACGGCTAGTGCTGCTTTTACTCAGCCTCGGTGTTATGGATAAAGTACGGCGGCACATCCGGCCCCCACTGGTACAGCGAGTCTTCCGGCGGGTAGTCGCCGGCCGGCCATGCGTGGCCGGCGGAGATGTAGTCGATGTCTGCCGAGTACTCGCAGAACGAGCCCCAGGGATCGCGCACGTAGTGGAAGAAGTTCGAGCCCAGCACATGGCGCCCGGTGCCCCAGCCTTCCTTGTAGCCAGCGACCGCCATCTGTCCCGCGCCCTGGCCGACTTCGTCGACGCTGGCGACATCCCATGCGGCATGGTGCCAGCCGCGCGCCGAGCTCTTTGCGAAGGCCAGCAGGTGATGGTCGCTGCCGTGCGGCGCGTGGGTGAAGGCGATGCCGTCGCCCGAGCGGTCGGACAGGCGCAGGCCTAGCGTGTCGTTGTAGAACGTCACGGCGCGGGATACGTCCGGCGTGAACAGCAGCACGTGCGACAGGCGCCGCGGGCGGACCTTGCCGACCCGGTTGCGGAAGGTCGCGCCGCGCATGTCCGCGAGGCCGTGGATGTTCTTCAGCGGGCTTTTCGCGCTGGGCGAGGTCTTGGGCCCGACCTTGACCTGGATCAGGTTGCCGTCGGCATCAACGAACCACAGCCCTTCGGCCGTGGCATGGGCGGCGTCGCTGGCAAACGCAACGTTGGCGGCGAGCAGCTTCCGGCGGATGCCTTCGAAATCCCCCGCGAAGCAGTTGAAGCTCAGGTAAGCCAGGGCCTTGCGCTCGCCGGGGAAGAACCGGGCCCAGACCCGTTCATCCTGGGCGAGCACTTCCAGCGTGTCGTCTTGCCTGACGACTGTCAGCCCGAATGCGCCGAGGAAGTGCTCCGCGACGCTCAGGTCCGGCACCGTCAGTGCGTAGTGGTCGAGCGAATGCACGGCGGGCTCGCGCTCGCGGGCCTCATTGTTTTCTTCCATTTGTCTCCTCCGCTGGTCGCGTGGCGTCAGGCGGCCCGGGGTGCCTTGACGGACCCGCTGGCTTCGGCCTCATCGGCAATGGTATTGCGCAGCGGCGCGAAACCGGTCACCGACACTTCGCACACATCGCCCGGGCGCATCAGCAGCTTGGGCTCGCGCGCCCAGCCGATGCCGCTGGGCGTGCCGGTCACGATCACGTCGCTCGCCTCCAGCGTGATGGCTTCGCTGATCACCGAGATCAGCGTGGCGATGTCGAAGACCATGGTATCCGTGCTGGCGGACTGCACCACCTTGCCGTTCAGGCGCGTTTCCAGCAGCAGGCCCTTGGCGCCGGCCGGCACCTCGCTGGCGGTCACCAGTTCGGGGCCGAAGGCGCCGGTGGCGTCGAAGTTCTTGCCCACCGTCCACTGCGGCGACAGGAACTGGTACTCGCGCACCGAGCCATCGTTGAACAGCGCATAGCCGGCGATGCAGTCGAGCGCGTCTTCCTTGGCGATGTGGCGGCCGCCCTTCTTCAGCACCACGGCCAGTTCGCCTTCATAGTCCAGCGTGTCGGACACGCGCGGGCGGATGATGGGCTGGCCGTGCCCCACCAGGCTGGTGTCGTAGCGCGGGAAGATGGTCGGGTAGGTCGGCTGCTCGTACTTGCTTTCCTTGGTGTGGTCGGCGTAGTTCAGGCCAATGCAGAAGATCTTGGCGGGATGCTCGACCACCGGCAGGAAGGTGATGTCGGCCTCCGACACCAGGCGGCCACTCGTCTGCTGCGACGCGTACGTCTCAAGGTCCACGCCGGCGGCCAGCAGCGATTCGAGCGATGCCTCGCCCAGGATACGGATCTTGTCGCCTTCGCGGGCGCCCAGGTGTTTCTTGCCATCGAGGATAAAGCGGACGTAACGCATCGGATTTCCTGTCTCACTAGGATTGGAATGGGCAATCGCTGTCGCGCGATCGTTGATCCATGCTAAGCGAAAATATATACAAAAACAACTTTTATAGATTGTTTTGGTGGGGGCGCCCAACTTTGTCGGCTGTTACGCACACGGACCGTCGTCGGTGCTGGCAAGGGTTGCCGGGGAAGGTTTTCTAGCGCCGGCGTTCGCGTTCTTCTGGCAAACCGGCTCAAAGATCCAGCTGCAGCGGCACGACGGCCTGGTTTCCGTCGGCATCCACCGCCGCTGGCACCGCGCAGCAGATCAGCGCTTCGCCTTGCGCCACGTCGAACTCCGGTGCTTTGGCGTAGGCCACCGCGCCCTGCAGCACACGCGTGCTGCACGAGCCGCAGCTGCCGCCACGGCAACCGAAGGCCGGCGCCAGGCCGCGCTGCTCGGCCAGCTCCAGCAGCGAGCCGCCGCCGGGCGTCCAGCGGGCTTCCTTGGCCGATTGCACAAAAGTGACTGGCACGGGCTGCAGCGCGGGCCTGGCTGTGGGCGCGGCCGGGCGGCCGGCGTCGCGGCTGCGTACCAGAGACGATGTGCCAAAGGCTTCCGCATGGATGCGTGAATCGGCGATGTTGAGCGCGCGCAGGCCATCGTAGAGCGATTGCATGAACGCGGTTGGCCCGCACAGGTAGAAGTCGTAGTCGTCGAGGGGCAGGCGCGTGCGCAGCAGGTCGATGTCGATGCGCCCGGACACGTCGTAGTCCTTGCCCCGGGTGGCGTCCTTCGGGTCGCTCAGCAGGCGCACCAGTTCCACCGCGCCGCCGGCGCTCTCGGTGAGCGTGGCTAGCTCCTTGCTGAATGCGCGCTCGGCCACCGTGCGCGCCGAATGGAAGAACCACGTCGGGCGGACCCGGCGCTTGCGCAGGCCTTCATAGACGATCTGGCGGAGCATGGCCAGCATCGGCGTGACGCCGATGCCCGCGGCCAGCAGCACGGCCGGCCTGCGCTCGGCGGCGTCGATGGTGAAGTGGCCGGTTGGCGCGCGGGCTTCGATCAGGTCGCCGACCTTGACGTTGTCGTGCAGGTGGCGCGACACGGTGCCGTCGCGCTTCACGCTGATACGGTACACATCGTCCGCCGGCGACACCGACAGCGTGTAGGTACGCGTCACCGGTTGCGCATGGCCCGCCAGCGTGACGCGAATCGGCAGGAACTGGCCTGCCAGATGCGCCACCCGGCCGGCGCCGTCAGCGGGTTCCAGGTGGAAGGACCGGATCACGCTGCTTTCGTCGACGATGCGCGCGACGCGCAAGGGCCGCCACGCGTTGGCCAGCGCCGCGGCGCGCTGGCGGCTGGCCGCTTCGTCCCAGTTGCCGGTCATCAGCGAGTTTGGCGATGCGCCATCGGCTTGCGGCTGCCAGCGCAGCGGCAGTGCTTCGTCGCGGCGCACGATCTGTTCGGGCAGGAAGCGCCACAGGCGTTCCGCGCCCTGGAAGGCGGCGATCTCAGGCGAGTCCAGGATGACCTCGGCCTTGCCGGAGAGCTGGAGCAGCTCGCCGGTGCTGAAGTCGGCAAAGACCAGGCCGGCGATGGGGTTGACCACGAAGTTGCCAAGCGTGTTGAAAAACAGGTTGCCGGCAAAGTCGGGAATGGTCAGGCCGCCGTCCGCATCGATCCGGACAAAGCCGGGCTTGCCGCCGCGATGCGACACATCCACCTGGCGCTCCCCCTCTTCGAGGTCCACGTAGGACGCAACGAAGAACGTGTCAGCGGAGCCAATCAGCGTGCGCGCGCGCGCATCCAGCGCGGTGAAGTGCCGCGCCGCCGCCGGGGCGGGCGCGCCTGGCGCGCGCGTGAATTCGAACACGCGCTTCTGGATGTACTGCGGGCAGTTGCCGAAGCTCTGCCCCACGTCGAGCCGCAGCACGCCATCGCCGCCACCTGCGCCGCGCCGTGCCGTGCCGTTCATGCGGTTGCGCCGGCGGGTCAGCAGGTCGATGCCCAGCAGGCCGATGGCGCTGCCGTCTTCCATGCCGGCGTCCGCCGGGTCGGCAGGCTCGCGGGCCATGGCGATGTTCAGCGTGGTGGCATCCGGCGAGTTCAGGAAGCCCGGCCGCCCGGCGCGCAGCGTCGCCCACACCCGGCCATCCGGCGCGACCGCGCCCAGCACCACCATGGGCAGCTGCGCGAAGAACTCGCGGTGCTGGTCGGGCATGTAGTCGCGCACCACACGCCGCCCGACGTCTTCCATGTGCCCGGCAACGCCTGCGCGTGCCTGCAGGCTACGCTCGCCGGCGTGCCAGGGCTGCGCGGGAGCATGGGTCGCTTGCGTGGATGGATGGGCTTGGGCGGACATGGCGGGTGCTCCTTCCTGTGCTGCGATCGGTGGCCAGGCTAATGGGCCGGCGTGCGAATCAGGCGGCGGCGAGGCCGGCCGGCGTCTGCTTGAACGCCACAAAGCCCGGCAGGGCTTCGATGCGCTGCAGCCAGGCCTTGACGTTGGTGTAGTCCGACAGATCGACAAAGCCCTCGGGCGCCCGGGCGATGTAGCTATACAGCGCCACATCGGCCAGCGTGGGGTGGCCGGCGGCCAGCCACGCGCCCTTGGCCAGCACGTCGTCAACACGCTTGAGGATGACGTGAGCGCGGGCTATCACTTCCTTGGCGTTGTAGGGGGCCCCGAACACGGTGACGAGGCGCGCGGCGGCCGGGCCGTAGGCGATCTCGCCGGCGGCGACCGACAGCCATTTCTGTACCGCGGCGGCACCGGCGGGCGATTCGGGTAGCCAGTCCGTCTTGCCGAACCTCTTGGCGAGGTACACCAGGATGGCGTTGGAGTCGGTGATCACGATGTCGTTGTCCACCAGCACGGGCACCTGGCCGAACGGGTTGAGCTTGAGGAATTCGGGGGCCTTGTGCGCGCCTTTGGCCAGGTCGACCTCGATCGCTTCGGCATCGGCGCCGATCAGCGACAGGAACAGGCGGACGCGGTGCGAGTGTCCGGAGAGGGGGTGGCAGTAGACTTGCATGGCGGTGATCCTTGGCGTGTTGGGTGAATGGCGCCGCCCGGTGGCAGCTGGCACAGGGTCCGAAGGGGTCTTGAAGGGTCCTTGGTCTTGGGATAAGGCCTGCCTGCGCCGTGTCCGGTCCGTGTGCTTGGATGGATCATAGGTGCAGCCCGAAGCACGAAAAACGGCCCCGGCGAGAAGGCACTATTCTCGTTGCGAGAAGAATCCGGGCGCCTGGCGCCCCCCGTCAGCTTTCCGGTGCGTTCAGCGTGCTGTCCGCGCGCAGCGTTTCGATGGCGAGGTCCAGGAAGGCGCGGACCTTGCGCGTGGCATGGCGGCCTTCCCGGTGGATCACGTTGATGGGCAGGGGCGGGGGCTCCACGTCGGCCAGCACGATGCGCAGCGAGCCGTCGCGCAGCTGCCTGGCCACCTGGTACGACAACAACCGCACGACGCCAAAGCCGGACACGGCCGCGGCAATCGCGGAGTCATTGGTGGTGGTGGTCAGGCGCGGCTGCAGCCGGGTGACGACGGGCGTGCCGTCGCGGTTGAAGCGCCACTCCGCCGTGTTGTTGGCGCCATTGGGCAGGATGGTCGCATGGCTGGCGAGGTCGTCCGGGGTTTGCGGCGCGCCGTGTTTGGCCAGGTAGGACGGCGCCGCGCATACCACGCGCCGCACCTGGCCCACGCGCACGGCTTGCAGCGACGAATCCGGCAGCGACCCGATGCGGATGCCCACGTCGATGCCTTCATCGACCAGGTTCACGATCCGGTCCAGGAACAGGCAGGTCGCGTCGACCTCCGGGTAGCGGTTCAGGTATTCGGTGACGATCGGCATCACGTAGGCGGCGCCAAATAACACCGAAGCCGTGATGGCAAGCTGGCCGCGCGGCGCCGCATGCGCGCCCGTAGCCGCCAGTTCGGCTTCGTCGATCTCGCTCAGCAGGCGGCGGCAGTTCTCGAAGTATGCCGCGCCGGTGTCGGTCATGCGGACCAGCCGCGTGGTACGGGTCAGCAGGCGCACGCCCAGGTGCGTTTCCAGCTCGTTGACGATGCGGCTGACCACCGATAGCGAGATATCCAGCTTGCGCGCGGCGGCGGTGAAGCCGCCTGTCTCCACCACGGTGACGAAGGTCTTCATGGCCTGCAGTCGATCCACGCCCGCTCTCCCGGCCCGTGCGGGCGCTTGATGATGTGGCCGAGTATATAAGGACTGATACGACGCCGTGCAGGGGGCGGTACATCGACGCGCCTGCCCATAAAAAAAGCCATTCCGAAGAATGGCTTCTTACACCCCGCGACATCCACACTACGTTGCTCCTGCCCCATTGGCTCTATGGCCTGTGTAGGCAATGCTGGAGTCACGCTGCGAAGACCGGCAAGCAAGTCGTTCCAGGCGGCCAAAGCCGCTTGTGGCCCAGCTTTCGGATTTACTAACTTATGCGCTGCAACTTGTCACGCGACGGATGATACGTACTAGCGTTGGCGCCTCGTATGAGGAAAAGCCCCTATTTTCCCTCGCTGTTCTCGCGCTCATTTGCGCCGCGGTGTGCCTCGTGGGGCACGCGCCTCGCCGGTCGTGCGTCACGACGCACACCGCGTTACCCGAAGATGCGCGTTTTGCCCGCAGCGTCGTGGCGCGCTGGTGCGCGCTCGCGGAGCTGGCGCTCCAGTTCGGAGATGCGATGGTCGACACGGGTCCGCTTGCGGTTGCGCCGGATTGCAAGTGCCGTGCACAGCACTGCCATAAGGATGCAGCCGAGCTGGGCGAGCTGTATCGGGTCGTATTGCATAGGAATTCCTGGGCATCGTCGCGCGCGGTGGCGCAGTCTGGCGCGCGGCCAGGGACTGTTGGCCGCCAGTGAAATAACGGCAGCGGCGGGAGAATTTTAAGGCATTGCCTGCACCTGGTGCGCCAGGTGCGCCAGCTGCGCCATGCAGTCGCCATCCGCCATTAGTTCGCCGGACCCAACGCCTGGTGCGCTAGCCCACCTTCGAATCACCTCGCCGCAGGTAGGCTCCATACGTCGCGGACAGGTCTGACCCACTTGGCCGTGCTTTGCGCCTCGCCTATCCCCCGGTGGGCGAGGCGTCTTTCTGCGCCGGCAGGGTCGTGTCGACGGGTTTCGGTCCAGCCCCGAGGCGGAACGAACTGTTCCCGGACCTCCGCGCGACATGCATGCCGGCGCTGTTCTTTTTTCGGGCCGGCACGCTTGCGGCGGGATGAAGCGGATCGAAGCAAGCTCAAGCAGGTTCAAGCGGGTTCAAGCGGGCTCAGGCAGGATCAAGCAGATGGTAGTCTTTCGATTTTGGAGTCGCGCGCGCCATGCTTGCCAAATCGGATTTCCTCTCCGTGGTTGCCAACACCCCGCTGGTCTCGATCGACCTGCTCGTCACCGATGTGCAAGGCCGGGTGTTGCTTGGCCGGCGCCGTAACCGGCCGGCGCAAGGGTCGTGGTTCGTGCCTGGCGGGCGCATCCGCAAGGACGAGGGCCTGGATGCCGCGTTCCGGCGCATCGTGGCGGACGAGCTCGGCCTCACCGGGGTCGAGCGCGGCGATGCCGCGCCGCGCGGCGTGTTCGAACATCACTATCCGGACAACTTCGCCGCAGAGCCCGGCATCTCCACGCACTACGTGGTGCTCGCCTATGCGTGGACCATGCCCGGCGCCGTGCCGCTCGGGCAACCTGACCAGCACAGCGAGTATTGCTGGATGACGCCGGCCGAGCTGCTGGCGCATGGCGAGGTGCACGAGAACACAAGGGCATATTTCCGCTGACCGGGGCCGGCTGCAAGACGGCCCCGGTGCTTCGCGCCGGGGTTGCGTCGGCCAGGGTCAGGCGGCCAGCGGAATCAAGCGCGTATCGCTCTCGGTTTCCGCTTCGGCCTGTGCTTCGGCCGGTGCTTCGGTTTGCACATCGGATTGCAGCCCGGGCATCGCGATTGCCGCTTGCGCCAGTCGGTCGCTGCCGTGGGCCAGGGCTTGCGTGACGATGGCGCATTCGGTGCGCAGGTACTGCGCGAACGGTGCGCTGACTTCAGCATGGCGCAGTGCGAACTCCACGGTGGCCTTCAGGTAGCCCAGCTTGCTGCCGCAATCGAAGCGGCGTCCCTCATAGCGGTAGGCCAGCGCCTGTTCGCGCGCCAGCAGCGCCTGGATGGCGTCCGTGAGCTGCAACTCGCCGCCGGCGCCCGGCTTGAGCGCGTTGAGGAATTCGAAGATGCTCGGCATCAGCACGTAACGCCCCACCACGCCGAGGTTGGATGGTGCCACTTCCGGCGCGGGCTTCTCCACGATGCCGGACATCTTGAAGATGCGCTCGTCCCAAGGCTTGCCGTCGATCACGCCATAGGAGCGTGAATCCTGCGGCTGGATCTCCTCCACGCCGATGACGGAGCTGTGATAGTGGTCAAACACCTCGATCATCTGCTTGAGCACAGGCGTGCGCGCGTCGAGCAGGTCGTCGGCCAGTATCACGGCGAAGGGCTCGTCCCCGATCAGCTTGCTGGCGCAGCGCACCGCGTGGCCCAGTCCCAGGGGCTCTGCCTGCCGCACGTAGAAGCAATCGACGTGGGCCGGCTTGATGCTGCGCACCAGGTCCAGCAATTGCTGCTTGCCGCGCGCCATCAGCTCGGCCTCGACCTCGTAGGACTTGTCGAAATGATCCTCGATGGCGCGCTTGCTGCGCCCCGTCACAAAGATCAGCTCGGTAATGCCCGCGGCCATCGCTTCTTCCACGGCGTACTGGATCAGCGGCTTGTCGACCACCGGCAACATCTCCTTCGGGCTGGCCTTGGTGGCCGGCAGAAATCGCGTGCCGAGGCCGGCCACCGGGAATACGGCTTTCCTGATCTTGAGCATGAAACTACCCCCGTCGTCTGGTTTGAAAGGCTTGGCGTCTTGCCGGCCGGTTGCCTTGGCGCGCGCGGCTCCTGCCGCATGGCATGGTCCCGGAGCCAGCCGTGGCCAAGCCAGCGTATCGCTGCGCAGCGCGCGCCATCTGCCAACAGTTCGCTGTATTCCGACAGCGCATGCATCGCGCCGCCCTGGCCTCGCGCGAGGGGCATACATTGTGGCCAATAGGAGGCGCCAACAGGAAGGCGCCAACAGGGCAGCCGGCAGCGTCATAGAAGGTGATCGATAAAGGCGATCGATGGCGAGATCAGCGGCGCGCTCGCCTGTACGCCAACGCAAACAGATGGAAACACGATGAACTGGTACCGGATCACAGACCTCGGCGATGCCGCGGTGACGCTGCCGCTGGCGCTGACCACTGGCCTGTGGCTGCTGCAAAGCACCGGGTGGCGGGTGGCGCTGCGCTGGGCCCTGTGCCTGGCGGCGGCCGCAGCGCTGGTGCTGGCCAGCAAGCTGCTGCACACCGGCTGCGGCACGGTGCTGGAGAGCTTCGACATGCGCGTGATCAGCGGCCACGCGATGCTTTCGTCGGCGGTGTGGTCCGTGTTCCTCGGCTTGCTGTTGCGCAGCTTCCGGGCCACGTGGCGCCAGGCCGGCTTCGTGCTCGGCCTGCTGCTGGCGGCCTTGATCTGCTTTAGCCGCGTGCGCCTGGGCGCCCATACACCGGCCGAGGTCATCGCCGGGTGGCTTCTGGGCGGCGCCGTCGCGTTCTGGGTGCTGCGCGCCTGCCAGGGCGCGCCGAAGCGGCTGGGCAAATGCCTGATCGCCGGCGTTGCCCTGCTCGGGCTCTGTACGGTGGCTTACGGACGCCATGCGCCATTCCAGCAGATCATCTGGCACTACTCGCCGTATTACGCCCCGGTGATTTGCTACTAGTGCCGCCAGTGGTGCCGCCAGTGCCGCTGGGGCACCGCCTGTTCCCGGCGCGCACTGGCCATGCCTGCGGCTCTGGCTTCGTCCGATAAGCACTAAATCCTGGCGGCCATAGCCAGGGGCGTGCGGGTAAACTTCAATCCGGCGCGCTCACCACAATGGTGCGCCAGGCTTCGTTCGGCCCGGACCCTGCCAGCTACGCCGGAGGGCTCACTCAACCCCGCCGCGGCAGGTCTTGCCCGCCGCGCGTCTCACATGCCTTGCGTTGCGGCCTTGCCCTGGCTGGCCGCGCCAGGGGCATCGCGAATAAGACGCCTCGGCCAGAGGCTGCACGAGCAAGGCGCGTCCAGCGCCCGCCAGTTTTCCATTCATTCGGGGGCCTACGGGGTCCCGCGTTACCGCGTTACTGTTGCGCCCGCGTTGACCCGACGCAGGCCAAACGATGGGGAAGCCATGTCGACGCTTACCAGCCCGAACCCGGCCCCGGCTGCGGGGAGCCCTTGGATACGTGTTGCCTTGCAGCGCGCCGGCATCCTGTTGCTGCTGTTGTTTGCCATCGCGGGTTGCGGCGGCGACCGCAGCGGCGACGCCACCAGCGTAACCCCCGCTGCAACCCTGCAGCCGGCGGATGTCACCTGGACGCTGTGCGCCTCGGAATACCAGACCTGCGCCTTCACCGGCACCCACCAGGTCAAGTACGGCACCGATACGCAGTACGTGATCAAGACCTTCACCGGCGGCACCGGTTGCGACAACGGCGTGTTCGGGGATCCCGCGTCCGGGTTTGCCAAGAGTTGCTGGTACGACTCCGGCACGAGCGGCGCGACGACGCCGCCTGCCACCAGCACCTGGGTTGCCTGCAGCTCGGAAAACGGCTTCTGCAGCTTTACCGGCACACGCCAGGTCCGCTACGGGACAGCCACGCAATACGTCACCCTGACCTTCACCAATGGCGTGGCCTGCAACAACGGCGTGTTCGGCGACCCCGCGCCCGGCTTCGGCAAGACGTGTTCGTATGAGGACACCGGCACCACCACGCCCACCACGCCCACGACACCGACCACCCCGACCACGCCAGTGACGCCGACGGGCAGCGGCACGCTCAGTTGCACCGCGCCTGCCGGCAGCGTCGCCGCCGCGGGCGGTGGCGATGCCATCGAGATGGATACCCCGGGCGGCGACGGCACGCGGATGTTCGCCTCGGGCAGTACCTTCCAGGTGAGCGTGACCACTCGCGCCGGCAGCGCGGACACGGTGAACTGGCAGATCTCCGACACCTGGAACAAGGTGCGCGCCAGCGGCCAGTTCCCGGTCGCCGCCGGCGCGATCGTGTCAACGCTGAACTGCACGTCCACGCTGTCAGGCTACTTTGCCGGATCGGCAAGCCTGGCCTCCGGCGCAGGCTCGCTGCTCGCACGCGGCACCCGGCCCAGCGGCATTGCGACGTTCGGTGTACTGCCCGACGTCTCTTCGGTGCTCCCACCGGTCAGCTACGCCAGCCAGGACCTGCACCGCTTCGGCGGGCAAGGCGCGGCCTACCTGCTGCCCGGGCAAGGCTGCTGCGACGGCGACGGCTATCGTCCGCTCTATCCCGCGCTGGGCCTGTCGTGGGCCAACGACAACCGCAACTGGTACGTGGAAGAACCCAACGGCCCCAATACGTTCAATCCCGCGGTGGACCACCTCGCCTCGTACTTCAAGCCTGGCAACCTGATGCGGCTGATCCAGCTCGATGGCATTCCCGCCTGGGCGAGTCCCACCGGCGTGGCCACCCACAGCTACGCGCCGAAATCCTTGCCCGCCTACCAGGACTACATGACCCGGGTGGGGCAGGAGTCGAACACGGTGCGGACCCGGTATTTCCCCGCGCAATCGGCCAACTACTACCAGGTGACCTGGGAACCCGACTACAACGGCGGCCTGCCGTGGCTGGATACCGATGCCAACTTCACCGCGATGTACAAGGCCACCTTCCAGGGCGTCCACAGCACCGACCCGAGCGCGGTGATCATGGGCACCACCAACGCCATGGTGCGTGAGAACACCGTCTGGCTGAACCGGCTGGCGCCGCTGGGTTTTGCCCAGTATCTCGACGGCGTGACGGCGCACGGCTACTACGACGTAGGCACTTCGCCATCGCATCCGCCAGAGCGCCTGGTCGGCAACAGCGATCCCTCCAATGCCGCCAACGCCCTGCCGGCCGCCATGCGCGAATTGCGCCATGCAGTCGCGACCCTGCTCAAGCGCGGCGCGCGGCTGTTCGTCACCGAGACTGGCATCAGCTACGACCTCGGCTCAGCTTATGGTCCGAACTACCCGACGCAGAACGTCCTGTACGCACATGGCGCGGTGGTTGCCCGCACGCACCTGATACTGCTGGGAGAAGGCGCGGACGTGACTTATATGTTTTACGCCACGGACATCCCCACGGACGCTGCCGGCTACGGCTTGTTCTTCGACCTGGTCAACCCGCAAGGCACCTACGGCCCCGCCAAGATCAGCCCGAAGCCCGCCGCGCTGGCAGTAGCGGCGATGACCCGGCTGATCGACGGCACCAATACGCTGGGGCCGCTCAATGGGCTGCCGTTCGGCGTCTATGGCTATGCATTCCAGCGGCTCAACAATGGCAGCGTTGTGACGGCATTGTGGGCGCACAACAATGCCAACTGGAGCGCGAGTACGGGGTTCAGCGCGACGTATAACGTTGCCTATAACCTGCAGGTGGACGCGCCCGGGTCCAGCGGGCAGGTGACGGTGCTGGACATGATGGGGAATGCCGCGTCCGTGGCCTACTCGAATGGTCAGGTTGCACTGGCTCTGACGGAGACGCCGGTTTATGTGATATCCACCAATGCTTCCGTGGCGCAGGGGAATGTGACTACGCCGGAGGGGTATGTGGGGAGGTAGGAGGCTTGGGGGGAGGCCGCCGTTGCCGCTCTTGCCAGGGCATCCGGCCGGCGGCGCAGGTGATTGTGATTGGGGGGCTTGGGGGATCTAGCAGCTGTCGCGGACACGCGACAGCTGCGCGCAATCACCGCAGTCACTTATCCTCAGGCGCAGCAAACAACGAAGTCACATTCTTGGTCAGCACCAGCAACGTCGCGGTTTCGGCTAACGCTTGCTCCTTGCGCCTCAACTCCCTCTCCAACTCCCGAATCCGCTTCTGATCCTGCTCATGCCGCCTGCGCACCGCGCCAATCCCGCGGTTGTCCGCCAGCGCCGCCGCGGCGCTTTGCCGCCAGCATTCCAGCTCGGTCGGGTCGATCGCATTTTCGCGGCACCAGGCGGTTTTCTGCAATTCGCCCATGGCGCCGGTGGCAAGCACGGCATCCAGGCGCGCCTCACCGGCGCCGGCCGGGTTGGCCGGGGGTGGGGCGAGGGCCACCGCGCGCCAGCGCTCCAGTGCCGCTGGCGATATCCCCATCTCGGCGGACACCTGCGCAACACTGGCGTTCTCGGGAGGCAGCATCCGCGCAACGGCGCGTTCCTTGAAGGACTGTGTATATCTAGCCACTGTGATTCACCTTGATTCCTCTGTTGCCGCTCGGTTGCTGTCCTTCCTCTCCCGGGGCAAGGCCATGGCCCGGGGTATTGGCAGTCGGTAACTCGAGTCCCGCGCGGCACGTGGCTTACGCCCGCGGGGACGGCGTCGGGTCAGCTCACGCAGCGTGCTGCTCGGCCGGCTGTGGGGCGGGCGTGCCGCGGCGGCGGGCCGGGAACAGCGCATCGCGAATGCGCAGGAAGGGGAACTCGATCGCGCGCGTGGCAGCGTAGCCGGCGATGATCGCAACGGCAAACTGCAGCGCAAGGGCTAGCCCCCAGGCCACCATGACGGGGATGCCGAACGTGCTGGCCTTGCGAATAAACACGTCGCCCGGGGCCAGCGCCACGGAGTGCCACAGATAGATGCCGTAGGAATACACGCCGATCCATGCCACCGCGCGGTATAGCCTGGCGCCGCGTATCGCCCCGGAGTATTCAAGCACCAGCACGATCAGCGCGGCAAAGCCGATGGCCTGGATCGTGTAGCCGATGCTCTCCTCGAGCACCAGGTTGCGCTGCAGGAATACCAGCCAGACCACCGTGCCTGCCACCACGGCCAGCAGCAGCAGTTTCTGCCCGGCGATGCGGCGGTACAGTTCCGGCTTCATCCAATAGACCGTGGCCAGCATGACGCCGAAGAGCAGGCTGTCGATGCGATATTGCGTGTAGGCGGAGGCCGCTTCCAGCTCGCCACTGGCGACCGCGGCGCAGCGCGCGGCCAGCACCACCACGCACAAGGTGCCCAGGGTCCACAGGATGGTGTTGGCGCGCACGCGCAGGCGGGCGAACAGCAGCACCAGCGCCGGCAGGAACAGGTAGAAGTGTTCTTCCACGGCAAGGCTCCAGGTCTGCGCAATGGAGGAGCCAAGGTAGTTCTGCATGTGCGTGAGATTCTGGTACAGGAAGGTGCTGGTCGGGTGGCGGCCGGCCAGCACGTGGAACAGGATCAGGGCGTAGTAGGCGGGCCAGATCTTGAAGATGCGGCGGATGATAAAGCGCCGCGCATCCACGCTGCCGCTCTGCGCGTACTGGCGCAGCAACAGCCCCCCGACCAGGAAGCCACTCAGGGTAAAGAACAGGTTGACCCCTTCGCGCCCGAAGTTCTTGAGCGGATACTCGATCAGGGCGACCCACTGGCTGCCGGTGCTGACCGTGTGGAAGTGCATTCCCATCACGGCAATGATGGCCAGCCCGCGAACGAAATCGAGCTCGATGGACCGGCTGGTCGGGTTGACGTCGCGGCTTGCCTGGTAGTCCATGCTGTTCTCCTTATAGGGGGCCGGAAGGGGTCGTGATGGCGGCGTGGCCGGGCGGGTCGAATCGCTTGCGGATGAACCGGCACGGATTGCCGCCGTAGATGCCTTCGGCCTCGAGCGAGTGATGCACCACCGAGAGCGGCGTGACCACCGCCGAGCGGCCGATGGTGATGCCCTTCTGGATGACGCACTTGGACGTGATCCACACACCGTCCTCGATCACGATCGGCGCGACATGCAAGTCCATGTTGCTGTCCAGGTCGTGCGAGCCCGCCGTCAGGAAGCTGCCTTGCGAGATGCAGACGTTGGAGCCGATGCGGATGCTGGCCTGGTTGTAGATCCACACATCCACGCCGAACCAGCAGCCGTCGCCGACTTCCAGGTTCCAGGGCGACTTGACGCGCAGCGGGTGCACCAGCCGGCAGTGCTGGCCGATACGCGCACCGAACAGGCGCAGCAGGGCGACGCGCAGCCCGGAGAACGGATTCAGCTTGTTGTTGATGATGCCGGCTTCGACCAGGAACCACGCCGCCTCGACCAGCAGGCTGCGCCGGCGCACGTAGTTGCCCTTGCCGGCGCGGGTGAGGTCGATGACGCGATGTCCCGGCGTGCCGTCCCGGCTTGCATCGCGGTTGCCTTCGCGGTTGCTTTCACGATTGGCCTCGCGGCTACTGTCACGGCCAGCCCCGCGTGGATCGCCGACCACATCGAGACAATCGGCATAAGCTTCGGTATCCATGTTCCGCCTCTCACTGGGTGGCCCCGCGGCGCTCCCGGCAATGCTGGGCATCGCCGCGCGGAAGAATCCATCGTATTGCGCGCTGCATCCTGCATCCTGCATTCGCAGGAACGCGAATTCATTCATTACGTTCCTGTCGGGAAAATTATCGAACGTGAAAACGTGGCTGGCCCGCAATTTGGCGCGATTGGCCTTTCGCAAGGGGCGTTTTGGCGGCTCCGCACTACGCCGGGCGCGCAGCGCGGCTTGGCCGCGAGGTCAGGCGCCGATCTTGCCCTTGCCAAGCATGTCGGCGTTGCCGCGCGTGACCGCCGGGAAGAGCGCGTCGCGCAACCGCAGGAAAGGCAATTCAACGGCACGGGTGGTCAGGTAGCCCGCCGCGATCGCAATGGCGAACTGCATGACGAGCGCCAGCACCCAGACCATCGCCGGGGGCAGCCCATATGCCAACGCCTCATGAATGATCAGGGCGCCGGGCGTGCGCGCCACCGTATGCCACAGATAGATGCCATAGGAATACACGCCGATCCAGGCGATGGCCCGGTACGCGACGCTGTCGCGCAGGCGGCCTGAATGCTCCAGCACCAGCACGATCAGGGCGATGAAGCCGATGGACTGGATGGTGAAGCCGATGCTCTCCTCGACCACGATATCGGCCTGGCAGAACAACAGCCATGCCAGCAGTCCCGCCACCACCGCGGCCAGCCAGCCGCGCCGTGCCGCCAGCTTGTGGTAGATGCCGGGCTTCAGCCAGTACAGCACTGCCAGCATCACGCCAAACAGCATGCTGTCGACGCGATACTGCGTGTACACATAGGCGCCCCGGATGTCGCCGCCGGCGACGGCCGCGCTGCGGGCCAGCAAGACCAGCACGCACGCCACCGCAAGCAGCCATAGCAACCGTCCCGGCGTCAGCCGCCAGCGCGCGCACAGCAGCAGTGCAATCGGCAGCAGCAGGTAGAAGTGCTCTTCCACCGCCAGGCTCCAGGTCTGCGCGATGGAGCTGCCGAGATAGTTCTGCAGATGCGTCGCGTTCTGCAGCAAGAAGGTGCTGCGCGCATGATGGCCGGCCAGCGCGTGGACCAGGATCAGCAGGTAGTAAGCCGGCCAGATCTTGAAGATCCTGCGAATGAAGAAGCGCCACGTGTCCACGGTGCCGGTCTGCGCGTACTGCCGCAGCAGCAATCCGCCTACCAGGAATCCGCTGAGCGTGAAGAACAGCGTGACGGCTTCCCGCCCGAAGTTCTTCAGGGGATATTCAAGCAGCCAGATCAGGCGGCTGCCGGTGTCGACGGTGTGGAAGTGAATGCCCATGACGGCGATGATGGCCAGGCCCCTGACGAAATCCAGTTCGACGAAGCGGCTGTGGGAACGCGCGTGCGCGTCTGCGGTGCGATGCATGCAAAGGGCCTCCTGCCGGTGCGTTTGCGCACGGCGTGCTGTCGACCCTGGGTGATATGGATTCGTGGCCATGGCGTTGCCATGGCTGCGCGTGCAGCGGCACCCCGAACGGGTACGGCTTGTATCGGAAGCGAGCGTCAGGCAGCCGCGCGGCGCAGGGTTTGCTTGAATTCGCTCAAGGTATGCCGGGCAAGCAGGTGGGCCCTGGCGGATGCGGCCTGCGGCGCCGGTGCCGCCACGGGCCGTGAGAGTTGGTCCAGCGCGCGCTGGATGGCGGGGCCGGACAGGTCTTCCAGCACTGGCCCGAGTTCCTGCCCCTGGCAGAACCAGCCGATCAGTCCGTCCGTGGTGGCGATCACGGGCTTGCCAAAGCGGTAGGCCTGCACCAGTACCCCGCTCATGCCGTAATGGCCCTTGTAGCCGAGCCAGACGGCATCGCAGGCGGAGAACAGGTCGGCCTCTTCCTCGTTGGTGATGAAGCGGTCGAAGATCACGGGCGGCGGCGACAGCGTGGACGCGGCTGCCTGCAGGAACGCGCGCGTCTGCGGGTCTTGCTGCCCTGCCACCACGAGCGTGGGCGCGCGTGGGTGGCCGGCCAGCGCGGTGACCAGCTCGCAAATGCCCTTGCGTTGCGTGACCGCGCCGTACACCAGCAGGTAGGTGCCGGCGCCGTGTGGCGGGTTTTCCGGGCTTTCCGGTCCTTCAGGGCCTTGGCCCAGCCCCAGCCGCTGCCTGGCGGCAACGGGATCGGCAGGCAGCGCGTCGGGACAGGGATCGGCCAGGTAGGCGAGGGCGGTGCGGCCGTTGCCGCGTGGATACCACTGCGGCAAGGTCGGGTCGATCGACAGCAGCGTCTTCATGCCGCCGGACTCGACGGCGCGCCGGAACAGCCAGGTCTTGACCGCGTTCACCAGCGGCTGGTGCGGCGATTTCACGCCCACCTTGCTGTGGTGGAAGTTTGCGCGCATCGTGATGCCAACCCATGGCACCTTGGCGAATGGCGAGCCAAGCAGCGGGAGCACGTAGAGGAAGTAGTCGGCATAGGGCACCAGCACCAGCGAGATGTCGCGCAGG
Source organism: Cupriavidus sp. UME77 (assembly GCF_014170355.1). Lineage (NCBI taxonomy): Bacteria > Pseudomonadati > Pseudomonadota > Betaproteobacteria > Burkholderiales > Burkholderiaceae > Cupriavidus > Cupriavidus sp. UME77. The sequence continues at coordinate 4,263 of NZ_LZZU01000071.1, read as the reverse complement.
CCGGCGGCAACCTGGAAGGCATGGCGGAAAGTGCGCCAGAAGCGCACATAGCTGAGCTTGCCGAGGCCGCTGCCCACCGCGGGCGGTGGCTGCGTAAAGACGATGCTGGCGACGATGCCGGCGGCGGGATCCTGCGCGGCCAGCATGCGCTGGGCGAGCGGATGCGCCTGGTTGCCGGGGTCGGTCACCACCATGCAGTGGTAGCCGGCTTCCGTGTAGGCCTGCACCGCCCATTCGACGTAGCGCCAGCGGTGGCCGGTGAAATCGTGCTCGATGATCAGTGCGGTCGGCTTGGACATCGCGTCTCCAGGCACGGTGGGGCCAGCCCGGTGTGCTGCGGGTTGCGGATGTTGCCACACTAACACCGCCGTCTTTGCGCCGGCCGCCAATTTGCGGGCCGGCTTGGCGGATAAAGGCTGTATTGCGCAAGCCCACCCGGGCGCCGCGCGCAAGTGACGGCAAGTGACGGATTAACGCTAGGCGATGGCGATTCCTGTTGCCCCGCCTACGGTAAGTTGTGCTTCATGGCTGGCGCGCGGCGCCGGCCGGGCCGGCACGGATGCCCGTGGCGGCCGCACCGGTGCCTGGCATCGGCGCTCAACCCATGGTGGGGCAATATGGCCAGATCCCTGAGGAATGCCTTCTTCCTGCCGCTGACCGGCCTGCATGCTAGTTCGGCCGCGTGGGTGCTGGGGCAGCAGGTGCTGGTGCGGGGGCTGGTGGCCATCAAGTTCCTCATGGTCGGGCGCATTCTCGGCCCGTCGGCGGTCGGTGTCGCCGCCGTGGCGCTGCTGGCCGTGGCGATTGCCGAGGCGCTCAGCGATACCGGCTTGCCCCAGGCGGTGGTGCAGGACAAGCAAACGCCCACCCCCGACCAGCTTAGTGCGCTCTGGACCGCGCTGACGTGCCGGGGCGCGGGGGTGGCATTGCTGCTGGTCGCGCTGGCGCCGCTGCTGGAGGCGCAGTTCCACCTCGCGGGCTCCTTGCTGCTGCTGCAGCTGGCCGCCGCCCTGCCGCTGATCCGCGGCCTGGCCTCGCCGGCCTATTTCGTGGTGACGCGCGACCGGGGCTTCCAGCATATTGCCGGGATCGAGGTGGCGGCCGCCGGCACTGACTGCGGCGTCAGCCTGGCGTGCGCCTTCGCGGGCGCGGGCGCCATGTCCATCCTGATCGGGCTGCTCGCCGGCGAATCCGTCAAGACCGCGCTCACCTGGCTGAGCATGCGCCCCCGGCCGCCTCTGCGCCTTCGGTGGGCCGGCATCGGCCATTACGTGGGGTTCAGCCGCTGGATCTGGGCGGGCAGCGTGGTCAACCTGCTGCTCAACCAGTTCGACAAGGTCATCGTTGGCAAGCTGCTCGGCCCGGCCCAGCTGGGCGCCTACCAGATGTCGTCCAAGTTCGCGCAGATGCTGCTCGCCGATGCGGGCATCGCGATCTCGCAGTACCTGTTTCCCACCTTTGCCGCTCGTTTCCGCAAGCAGGATGGCTCCGATGCGGTGCTGCTGCGCCGCTTCGTGGTGGTCGGCGGCCTGGGGCTGGCGATCGTGGTGGTGGTGCTGCGGCTGGTGGCGGAGCCGCTGTTCCTGCTGGTGCTGGGGCCTGCCTGGCTCGGCGCGGTGCCGTTGTTCCGCATCTTCACCATCAACATGGCGATTGGCGGGCTGATTGCCGTGCTGGTCGCCTACCTGCGCGCCGTGGGCATTCCCAAGGCCGCCACGCATGCCTCGGTGCTCCAGGTCTGCGTATTGCTGGCCACGGTGCCGCCTGCCACCCGTTACTGGGGTGCGCAGGGCATTGCCTGGTCGATGACGGCGGGCCTGGCGGTCGCTGCGGCATGGATGCTCTACCAGATCCTGAAAATGAGGAGGGTGTGATGCGGATTCTCCATCTTGTGCTGGCACCGCGCCTGTCAGGCGCGGAGATGCTGGCAAAAGACCTGGCCATCTACCAGCAGGCCCACGGCGACACGGTCTGCGTGTCGGCCCTGATGCCGCAGCAGGATGACTTCGCGGCGCTGCGCGCGCAGCTCGATGCGGCTGGCGTGCTGTGCCTGTTTCCCGACCGGCCCCAGCGCCTGGCGGGCCGGCTCTGGCACCTGCGCGGCGTGCTGCGCGACTACCAGCCGGACATCATCTTCGCGCACGCCACCATCCCGGCCTTCTACGCGCGGGCATTGCCGTCGCGGGTGCCGGTGGTCTACGTGATGCACTCCGCCGCCAACGATTTCGAGAGCACCATGTTCCGCTATGTCGAGCGGATGCTGTCCACGCGCGCGCGCGCGGTGATCGGGGTGTCGCAGGGGAATCTGCGCGATTACATCAACTCGGTGGGCACGCACCCGTTGATGGCGGTGATTCCCAATGGCGTGGACACCCGGCGCTTTTTTGTGCGGCCCGCGGGCCAGCGCGAGGCAGCGTCGCGGCTCGTCATCCAGGTGGGCCGCTATGCGGCGATCAAGAACCAGCTGCATACCGTGCTGGCGTTTCGCGAGGCGCTCAAGAGCGTGCCGAACGCGCGGCTGGAGATGTATGGCGTGATCGAGGATCCCGATTACTACGTCAAGGTCTGCGCCCTGGTGGAAGAACTGGGCCTGGCCGACAAGGTGCGGGTCAACGGGCCGCAGACCAATATCCCGGAGCTGCTGGCGGGCGCAGCCGTATTTGCCATGCCGTCCGCGTCGGAGGCGCACAGCATTGCCTTTCTCGAAGCATTGGCCACAGGCATGCCGGTGGTGGCGAGCGGCATCCCCGCCTTTGCCTTCGCCCGCGACTTCGCCGGTGTGCAACTGCTGGACACCGGCGACGCCGCAGCCTATGGCGCGGCGCTGACCGTGGCGCTGGCGCAGCCGCGGGTCGCGCGCTCGCTCGATGGCCTGACGCTCAAGGACACGGCCGACCAGTACCGCGCGCTGGCGCGCAGGCTGATCAGCACGGCGTGACGGCCGCCCTTGGGCGCCTGGCATCACGTGATAAGAGCAGGAGGAGATATGGAACGCAAACGTGTACTGGTGCTGAGCCCCCACGCGGACGACGCGGAGCTGGGCGTGGGCGCCTACCTGGCACGGGTCATCGATGCCGGCGGCGAAGTGATGGTGGCCCTGGCAACGGTAGGACTGAGCCGGTCGCTCTGCCTTGGCCGCGAGGTGACCGAACAAGAACGGCTGGACGAATTCTCCGAATCGATGGCCGTGCTTGGTGTACAGACGACCGAGGTCCTCACCAGGGGACTCGATGGCGTGCTCGACAGCTTCCCGCGCGCGCAGATGGTCGGCATGCTGGACGCGCTGCAGAACCGCTTCGAGCCGGACGAGGTGCTGATTCCGCTGTCGTCTTCGCACCAGGATCACCGCTATTGCTGGGAGGCCGGCGTTGCCGCCACGCGCCTGAACCCCGCCAAGCATGCCCCCCGCCTGGTGGCGGCCTATGAATATCCGGCCACTTGCTGGGGCGGCGGCGGCATCGTCAATCCCTTGGGTGGCTCGCTCTATATCGATGTGAGCGCCACCTGGTCGCGCAAGGTGGAGGCGTTGCGCAGGCACCGCTCGCAAATGCATGAGGGCGCCGGGCACCTGGTCAGCATCGAAGGCGTCACGGCGCTGGCGCAGTGGCGTGGTGCGGAAGCCGGCTTCGTGCTGGCGGAGGTGTTGCACATCATGCGCGCGCGCTGGCCGGGATGAGATTGGCCTGCTGCCCCAAATCTGCGCATGCACAGGGCCGCGCGCCAGGGGCAGTGTTACGCACCGCGGCGCCAACAGACTAGTCCGGCACGCTTGCGTCAACTTTTTTAGTCACCTGCTGCGCCGGGCCAGGTACCCGGCGCGCCGGCACTCGCGCGCTCCATCTTTCAGTCCCCCAGGTCAAGCAAGCCGTCTGTGTTGTGACGGCGACGACATGTTGCGCCCCGCCCGGGCGCAATTATTTCATTAATCGAAGTAGCGACAGAGAAAATCCGGGATCGCCATCTTGCGATATATCCTCGTTGCTGATCTGATGTATTAATTAATTTGTCATAATTTTTTGTCTAGGCCAAATTCAAATGTCCTCTCTTTGGCCAGATCAGAATGTCCGGTTTAATGCAGGATGGTTTTGATTCTTTTACGTCTTTTTCCTGGCTGTTTCCGTAAGGCAGTCGAGCTGGCCTGAGGCGGTAAGGTATCTACAGGGTGGGGCGGTTGCGTCAGTTCATCGATGGCGCGACGCAAGTCTTCCGCATTCAGCTGCCGTTGTGGTTTCGTGCCCGGGGCCGCCTGTTCGGGCCGTTGCC
>NZ_LZZU01000070.1:0-55477 GCF_014170355.1 Cupriavidus sp. UME77 | reverse complement strand
ACTCTAGCCTTGCAGTCACAAGCGCCATTCCCAAGTTGAGCTCGGGGATTTCACGCCTGTCTTACAAAACCGCCTGCGCACGCTTTACGCCCAGTAATTCCGATTAACGCTCGCACCCTACGTATTACCGCGGCTGCTGGCACGTAGTTAGCCGGTGCTTATTCTTCCGGTACCGTCATCCCCCCGCCGTATTAGGGCAAGGGATTTCTTTCCGGACAAAAGTGCTTTACAACCCGAAGGCCTTCTTCACACACGCGGCATTGCTGGATCAGGGTTGCCCCCATTGTCCAAAATTCCCCACTGCTGCCTCCCGTAGGAGTCTGGGCCGTGTCTCAGTCCCAGTGTGGCTGATCGTCCTCTCAGACCAGCTACTGATCGTCGCCTTGGTGGGCCTTTACCCCACCAACTAGCTAATCAGACATCGGCCGCTCCTATCGCGCGAGGCCTTACGGTCCCCCGCTTTCACCCTCAGGTCGTATGCGGTATTAGCTAATCTTTCGACTAGTTATCCCCCACGACAGGGCACGTTCCGATGTATTACTCACCCGTTCGCCACTCGCCACCAGGATTGCTCCCGTGCTGCCGTTCGACTTGCATGTGTAAGGCATGCCGCCAGCGTTCAATCTGAGCCAGGATCAAACTCTTCAGTTTAATACCTGTGTGATCCTTGCGGATCTCGCTCTTTCGAGCGGTCGCTCACTCTCAGAAAACTGACTGGTTACGTCCGCGATTTGCACCCCGGACATAACCAACATGTTTTACTGTGCGAGCACTTTATAACTTGTAAGCTAAAAGACCGAAGTCTTCCGCATCCGCTATCAAGCGCCCACACTTATCGGTTGTTTGTTTGTTAAAGAACTTGCCACGGTTCGCTTTGCTTACCGCGTCGCTGCGTTTGCTGCAGCGGAGAAACGAGACTATAAAGAATTATCTGCGTTTCATCAATACTTTTTTAATCTTTTCTTGCTCAGGCTGGATTCGCTACGCGCTCTTCTCACCTGTCCTGCCATCCCCCGCAACCTTCACCCGCCTGCCTTGCAGCTGCGTGTTGTACTGCGGAAGGGGGCGAATACTAAGCTGTCGGCACGGTGCTGGCAAGTCTTTTCTGGAAAATTTAGCCGACACGAAAAAAGCGCCTTATGACGCACAATTGAGCATCAAACCTCGGGGCTGACCGGCTTCCGCTAAAATTCGCCTTCACTCCTCACCTCTTCACAACAGAACACTATGGGATTCGAACAACTTGCTGCGCTGAAAGCGCAGCTGGCGCAACAGGCCAAACCCAAGCCGGCGGCCAAGCCCACACGCGCCCGCCCGTCCGCGCAAGCGGCCCAGTCGAAACCGGTGGATCCTGTTGTACGGAACATCGGGCGGCTTCAAAAGCGCTTCCCCCTCGCCTTCCCTAAGAACCCCGCGCCGAAGAGAGCGTTGAAGGTCGGCATCTTTGACGATCTGCTTGGCTACGCTAGCGAACTGGGCTTGCAAGAGGCGGAGTTGCGCGAAGCCATCAAGACCTGGTGCCGTGGGACCCGTTACAAGGCATGCCTCACGGAAGGCGCTGCGCGAGTCGACCTCAACGGCGCCGATGCGGGCTCTGTCACGCAAGCGGAAGCAACGCGCTTCAAGAAATAAGCGGCGGCGGCGCGGCAGATACGGACGGGCATAAGGCTACGGCTTACCGCACGATTTACTCTGGCGGCCGCCCTGCCCCCTTTGCCTCGCGGCAGCGCTCGATCAGCCTCAGCACCGTGGGCGAGCGTTCGTTCTTGCGATGGACCACGGCCAGTTGCGACGCCACGTCGTTGCGGGCCAGCGGCTTGAATACCACGTCTGGCGGCGCGAACGCGCGCATCGAGGCGGGGATCAGCGCCACACCAAACCCGGCCGCCACCATGCTGATGATGGTGGCCATCTGGGTCGACAAAGCCTCCACGCGCGGCTGGAAGCCGGCATTGCCACAGATGGCGAGCGTGATGGCGTAGAAGCCGGTACCGTGCTCGGTATGCGTGCAGATAAAGGTCTCGTCGCGCAGCATGGCTACGTCGACACGAGCGCGGCCAGCCGCCGCATGGGTGGCGTGCAAGGCCGCCACGACGGCTTCGGACGCGATGCCGAACAAGGCCAGCCCTTCCGGCAGGGACCGCAACGGTGGCCGGATAAAGCCGATATCGAGCTCGCCACGTGCCACTGCTTCGAGCTGGGCCGGCATGTCCATCTCCCGCATGGCAAGCCGCACGGCCGGATGATCCTGGCGAAAACGATAGACAAGCCGTGGCAATAATCCTGACAACGCGGCCGACGCCACATACCCGATGGCAGCGCCGCCGACATCACCCCGGCTGGCGCTGGCCGTGACCAGCCCCGCATGCTGGACCTGGCGCAGCACACCCATCGCTTCCTCGTAAAAAACCGCACCCACATCGGTCAGCGCAATCCGGCGCTTGCTGCGCGAGAGCAGCGGCGCGCCCGCCTCTTGCTCGATCCACCTGAACTGCTGGCTCAGCGCCGGCTGCGATATGCCCAGGCGCTCCGCCGCGCGGCCAAAGTGCAGTTCCTCGGCCAGCGCGGCAAAGTATCGGTAGTGTCGGAGTTCGAGGTTCATCGCGATGGCCCGCTTTCAATATAAGCGCAGCTTATCAACAATTAAGCTTTGCGCACTTGAACCTATCGATGCCTGCGCCGCATGATGCACGACTTGGCGGCGAAGACGCCGCGGCACGCATCGGGAGCAAGTCGGGCATGGGATTGGTCAACAAACGGGTAGCAAGCTGTGCGCAGGCCGTCGCCGACCTGCGCGACGGCGCCACCGTGATGGTGGGCGGCTTCGGCAGCGCGGGCCTGCCCGACGGCCTGATCGCAGCGGTGCTGGCGCATGGCGCGCGGGATCTCACGGTGATCTCCAACAACGCCGGCTACGACGGCGAAGGCGTGGCGCGCCTGATCGAAGCCGGGCGCATGCGCAAACTGGTCTGCTCCTACCCGCTGACGGCGGGCGCCACGGCGTTCCGCGACGCTTACCGGCGCGGCGAGGTCGAACTGGAACTGGTGGCGCAGGGTACGCTGGTAGAGCGCATTCGTTGCGCCGGAGCCGGGCTGGGCGGGTTCTACTGCCCCATCACTGCCGGGACCATCCTTGCCCAAGGCAAGGACACGCGGGAGATCAACGGTGTGCTGCACGTGCTGGAGCTGCCGCTGCATGCGGACTTTGCGCTGATTCGCGGACGTCATGCGGATCGCCTTGGCAACCTGGACTATCACCTGGCAGGCCGCAACTTCAACCCTATCATGGCCACGGCCGCGCGCGTGGTGGTGGCGGAGGTGGAGGCGATGGTCGAGGCCGGCGCGATGAACCCCGAACATATCGTGACGCCCGGCATCTTTGTCCACCGCGTCGTCACCGCTAACGCCAGCCAACAGCAAGCCGGGAGCCAGCCATGAAGCGATGGAACAGGGAACAGATCGCCCGGCGCGCGGCGCAGGACATCCGGCCGGGTGCCTACGTCAACCTGGGCATCGGCCTGCCGACGCTGGTCGGCGACATGATCCCGTGGGAGCGCGAGGTCTTCCTGCATAGCGAGAACGGTATCCTGCATCTCGGGCCACGCCCGCCGCTGGGCCAGGAGAACCCGGACCTGATCAATGCCAGCAAGCAGCCGGTGACGCTGCAGCCTGGCGCGGCCATCTTCGATTCCGCGCTGAGCTTCGCGATGATGCGCGGCGGCCATTTGGACCTCGCGATCCTTGGCGCCTACGAAGTGGCGGAGAACGGAGACCTGGCCAACTGGAGCCGCGGCGACCCGAACACGCCGCCCGCTGTGGGCGGCGCCATGGAGCTGGCCTTCGGCGCGCGCGAAGTCTGGGTGCTGATGGAACACACCACGCGTGACGCTCGCCCGCGCCTGTTGCACCGCTGCACGCTGCCATTGACGGCAAGCGGCGTGGTTAGCCGCATCTATACCGACCTGGCGGTGATGCGCGTGACGCCCGACGGCTTGCTGGTGGAGGCCATGGCCGAGGGCATGACCCTCGGCGAGTTGCAGGCGCTGACCGAGGCGCGGCTGCTAGCCTAGCGCCATGGGCGAATCAGCAATTCAGCGGCTGGACACCACCCGCTCGATCCACGCGATGAACACCGCGACCACTTCCTCGCGGTTGGTCTCGTTCAACGTCTCATGCCGCGCCCCGCCGAACACGTGGGATGACACGTCGGCCTGCCCTGCCGCGCGGTAGCGGCTGACCAGAGGCTCGAACCATGCCAGGTGATTGTTGACCGGATCGGAATCGCCGGTGAACAGGTACATCGGCAACGCGGGACGGATGCGGCGCAGCGTCTCCGGCTCGGCCAGGCGCGCGCATTCGGTGAACATCGAGGCGCGCGAAGCCGGCGTCACGGTGAACCCGCACAACGGATCGGCGATATACGCATCCACCTGGGCCGGGTCACGGCTGAGCCAGTCGAATGGCGTGCGGCTATCCGGCACCCCGGCATTCATGTCTTCCAGCTTGAATCCCGCCTGCGCCGCTGCCAGCATCAGGTCCACCGCGGTGGTGCCTGACAGCGATACGCCGTCGAGCAGCGCGCTGTGCTCAACCAGGTAGCACTGCGCCGCGAACGAGCCCATGCTGTGGCCAAACAGGATCAGCGGCACCCCGGGATGCTGCGCGCGTGCGTGCCGGCTGAGCACGGCCATATCGTCCGCCAGCGCGGCGAAGCCACGCGGGCCGAAGTCGCCAAGCTTGTCCTGCGCGGCTGCATCGGCGCCGTGTCCGCGATGCTCGCTGGCGTAGACCACATAGCCCGCGCGCACCAGAGCGTCGGCCAGGTGCCGGTAACGCCGCGCGTGCTCGCCCATGCCATGCGCGATCTGGACCACGGCACGCGGCGTGGCGCCACCCTGCCAGCGGTGGACCTCGATCTTGTGATCGTCATTCGAATCGAGACGAAAGTGGACGTAGGGTTCCGATGTCTGCATGCCAAGCCCTCGGTTAACGCCGGCCGTGTCGGGAGTGACGGTTGCGGCGCAGACATGGTACGCAAGTGGGCGCGTTCAGGCTATCGGGGTTGCTCCGCCCTGCCGCCGCGGGGCATGGCAGCGGTAGCAGTACGCTGCCCGGCACAGGCCGGGACGCTCGCCGCGCGGTTACCCCAGCCGCTTGATCACCGCCTCGGCAAACTGCAAGGTCGAGGCCGAGCCCTTGAGGTCGCCGGTTTTCACCTGATCCTGGTTGAGCGCCAGGTCGATCGCCTGGCGCAGCCGCACCGCCAGGTCCTGGCGGCCCACATGCTCGAGCATCAGGCCGGCGGCCAACATCAGCGAGATCGGGTTGGCGATGCCCTTGCCGGCGATGTCCGGCGCGGAGCCGTGCACGGCTTCGAAGATGGCTGCCGTCTCGCCGATATTGGCGCCCGGCGCCATGCCCAGCCCGCCGACAAGGCCAGCGATCTGATCGGACAGGATGTCGCCGAACAGGTTGGTACAGAGCAACATGTCGAACTGCCAGGGATTGAGCACGAGCTGCATGGCGCAGGCATCGACGATGCGATCGTCCATCTCCACGCGGCCCACATAGTCCTGCGCCACCTCGCGCGCGGCCTCCAGGAAAATGCCGGTCAGCGCCTTCAGGATATTGGCCTTGTGCACCACGGTGATCTTCTTGCGCTGGTTCTTGACCGCATACTCGAACGCAAAACGGGCGATGCGCCGGCAGGCGTCGCGCGTATTGGTGCCGGTGGACACGGCCACCGCGTGCGGGTCATCGCCCACGGCGATGTAGTAGTCGTGCGCGACATAGAAGCCGCCCACGTTCTCGCGCACCAGCACCAGGTCGATATCCTCGAAGCGGCCCGGCACCAGCGTGCGGGCGGGCCGTACGTTGGCAAAGAGGTTGAAGGCTTCGCGCAGCCGCACATTGACAGAGCGGAAGCCCCCGCCCACCGGCGTGGTCAGCGGGCCCTTGAGCGCCAGGCCTGTGCGGCGGATGCTTTCGAGGGTGGCCTCCGGCAGCGGATCGCCGCCCTGGTCGATGCCCGCCATGCCAGCCTGCTGCACATCCCAGGAAAACGGCGCGCCCAGCGCGTCCAGCACCTTGACGGTAGCTTGCACCACTTCCGGGCCGATGCCGTCGCCCGGGATCAGGGTGGCGGGGATCTGATTGCGTGCTGGTTGTTCCATATGCGATTCCTCTCGACAGATTGAATGTCCGCGTTCGCAGAGCATGCAACGCGGGCGCATTTCTGTCTAGCGCGGAACATGTCAGCCCAGCGGGATCGCGCTGCCGGAAAGGAATCTTGTGGAACGAGCTATAGCCTGGGGCCGCTTGTCGTCACGCGGCGCGCTGCAGCGGTAGCCGGCTCGCGCCGAACAGCGGCGCCGCGCGGTCCGCTGCCAGCCGGATGCGCTCCGCCAGCGCCGGGCTGCTGACCTGGTAGTTCTGGAAGTCCCCCGGGCTGCCATACACGCCGATCGGCAGCGTCAGCGCCTGCAGGAAGCCGAACAGCGGCCGTAGCTGATGCTCCAGCACCAGCGCATGCCGGTCGCTGCCGCCGGTGGCCGCCAGCAGCACCGGCTTGTCGATCAGCGCGTCCTGCCCGACCAGGTCGAAGAGATGCTTGAAATGGCCGGGATAAGAGCCGCGGTAGACGGGCGCCGCCACCACCAGCAGATCGGCGGACTCGATCGCGGCGATCTCGCTTTCGATCTGCGCGGGCAGTTCGGCGCGCGACAGCGCCGCGCCTAGCGGGCGGGCGATATCGCCCAGGTTGACGATCCGGGTCTGCAACAGCAGACTGCCCGCCAGTTCATCAAGCAACGCCTGCACCAGCGCCAGCGTGCGCGAAGGCTGCTGCGCGCTGCCGTTGACGGCAACCACGTTCAGCGGTCTAGCCATGGGGGAACCTCCTTTGGATGGAAGGCCGCCCTCGCCATGTTCCACGGCGGCCGCTTGCAAGTTCCTCACCTTAGCGCAGCCGCGCTGTCCGCCGAACGACGAATTTCAACTATGCATAAACGGTCGGCCGCCATAGCACGCGTGGCGAAATTGCCAGTCCCTCGATCACGCCGGGCTGCGCGCCGCCTTGGCTTCCTGATACGCGGCGTACAACTTCTTGAACACCGGACCGGGCACGCCGTTGCCGATGGTCTTGCCGTCGATGGTGGCCACCGGCAGGATCTCCTTGCTGGCCGAGGTCAGCAACACCTCATCCGCGCCCATCACCTCGTCCTGCGAAATGCGGCGCGCTTCCAGCGAGATATCCAGCGCCGCGCACAGCTCCTCCATCCAGCCGTAGCGGATCCCTTCCAGGATCAGGTTGTCCTTCGGCGGCGCCGAGACCCGGCCCTTGCTGACCACCCAGACGTTGGACGCGGAGGCCTCGGTCAGCATCCCGTCGCGGAACTGGATGGTTTCGGTGGCATCGTTCTCCACCGCGTGCTGCGCCGCCAGCACATTGCCCAGCAGCGAGGTGGATTTCACCTGGCAGTGCAGCCAGCGTTTGTCCTGCGCTGTCACGCAGGCCACGCCCTTCTCGCGCATGGCCGCCGAGGGCAGCGACATCGGGTTGGTCATGATGAGCACCGTCGGCGTCACCGTCTTGGGGAAGGCATGGGTGCGCCGCGCCACGCCGCGCGTGACCTGGATGTACACCATCTGGTCGGCGAGGCCGTTGGCCTGCACCACGCGGTCGATCAGCGCCATCCACTGCGCGTCGGTGTGCGGGTTGGGGATGCCGATGGTGTCCAGGCTGCGCGCCAGCCGCGCCAGGTGCTGCTGCAGGCGGAACGGCTTGCCGGCATAGATGGGGACCACTTCATACACGCCATCGCCAAAGATAAAGCCGCGATCCAGCACGGGGACGCGGGCTTCGGACAAAGGCGTGAGCTCGCCGTTGAGATAGACGATTTCTTCGTTCATGGTGGGTAGGGTGAGGCTGGCGGGCGCCGGGGCCTGGGTTGCAGTACGGGTGCGCACTGGATGAATGCATGCATTCTTCCACAAGGCGCGGGGGCGGCCTATGCAAAATCGGCATGACCTTGGCCCGCTCCGCCAACCGGCCCCGCCGCCATGGCGTTCAGCTTGCGCCCCCGGCCCTCACGCCGAGGCCGGCAGCCATCCGTGCGCCCGATACCAGGCAATGACATCGCGAACCGTGTGATCCACGGGCCGGAAGCCCAGGCCTAGCTCGCCCTCGCTTTTGGCATGGCTAAAGCGGGTCCGGTCCGCTTCCTTCACCATCAGCCGCACGGTTGCCAGGCTGAGCAGGATCGGCTTGCCGGTGATCCGGGCGTAGATTTCCTGCACGCAGGCCAGCGCAAACAACAACGGCACGGGCAGCGCGCGCTTGGGCGTTGCCACCCCCGCGGTGTGTCCGATCAGCGGGATCAGCTCGCGCATGGTCATATGCCGGCCCGCCGCGAGATAGCGCTCGCCACGCCGCCCGCGCAGCGCCGCAGCGATATGCGCCTGCGCGACATCGCGGGCGTCGACCACGGAAAAGCTCCCTGGCACCAGGCCCGGCAATCGGCGCATTGCCGTATCGAGCGCGACTTGTCCGGCTGACGTCGGCCCGATATCGCCCGGCCCCCACATCCAGCCGGGCAGCACGAACGTGGCATGCATCTCGGGGGCATTCTCGAGGAAAGCCAGGACGGCGCGATCGCCCAGGATCTTGCTGCGATAGTAGTCATCGGCGTCGGCAGGTTCGCGCACGTGCGTTTCATCGATCACCGAACCCGGCGCGCCGTTGAGCACGGCGATGGACGAGGTCTGCACGAAGCGGCGCACGCCTGCCGCGTAGGCTTGCGCGATCAGGGCGGCCGTGCCGTCGACATTGATGCGCTTGAGCGTTTCCCAGTGACTCCCACCCTTGTAGTTGTCGCGGAAGAATGCGGCGGTATGGAACACCACATCGCAGCCGCGCATGGCCGGGGCGAACGCCTTGACATCGGCCATGTCGCCAACCACGAACTCCACACCCGCGAGATCGCCGAATTGCTGCCTGGCCTTCTCCGCCGAGCGTACCAGCGCCTTGACCGCGACACCGCGGCCCTGCAGTTCGCGGACAAGATTGTTGCCGAGCAGACCGGTGGCACCGGTCACGAAAGCGGTTTGCAAGTTCATGGACAGGCCTTTATCTCGAAGGTCATTTGAAATTCAGATATCAATTGATATCCGTTATGATAGCAGGTGAAATCCCAAATGCAATCGATACGGCAATCCCTCTCGCCATGCCCAATGCCACGCCAACGAAGCCACCCACCCCGCGCAAGCGCCTGAGCCGCGAGCAAAGCCAGGCGCAGACCCGCGAGCGCCTGCTTGAGGCCGCGCGCAGCTTGTTTATGCAGCGCGGCTTCGGCGGCACGTCGATCCGGGATATCGCGGAGGAAGCGGGGTATTCGCAGGGGGCGTTCTATTCGAACTTCCCGGACAAGGAAGCGCTGTTGCTAGATCTGCTGCGCGGCCATATGGAGGCCGAGGCAAAGCAGCTGGCAGCGGTGTTCGACACGGCGGAGCACACCGGCGCAGAGGTGCTCGCGGCCCTGGATGCCTGGGCCGCGGCGCTCCATGCGGATGCCGACTGGGCCATGCTATCGATCGAGCTGCAGATGCACGCCAATCGCAGCCCGTCGTTTGCCAGCGTTTACCGTGCGGTCTGCGAGACGCATCGCGGCGAACTCGGCGGCCTGATCGAACGCCTGTTCCGCCATCTGGGCCGCGTGCCGCCAGCCCAGCCGGAAGAGCTGGCCGCAGGATTCATGGCGCTCACCCATGGCCTCGCTCTGCAACGGGGCACGACGAGCGCCGACCCGACCGGCCGGATGCTGATGCTGTTCCTGCGCGGCCTGCTGGCGAGCGCGCAGGTGGCTGGCGAGGCAGCCGATGCCGCGCATCCGGTCAAACGGGCCGGCCGCGCAAGCCGGTAGCCCGCTGCCCCGGGGCGCACCGCACCCGGGCAGCCACTGGCTCAATCGTCGAAATCCCACATCCGGTGCAGGTCCAGCCGCAACCGGCTGTCGGCCTCCAGCGCATCGACCAGAGCCACGCGTTCGGCCAGGGTGGTATCGGCCAAGGCACGCCGGACCATCAGCAGTTCGCTCAGGCCGGTTTCCCCCGCCTTGTAGGCCCGGCCGGTGCGTGCCGCGGCGCTGCGCTGCAGCGCGAGCGCTTCGGCCTGCGCCACGGCAGCGGCGCGCTTGCCTTCCAGGCCGCGGTACAGCACCTCGAACTCGGCGCCGATCCTGCGCTCCACCGCCACCCGGCTACGGGCGGCAGCCTGCGCGTCGGCCGCTGCCGCCACCGCCGCCGAACGCCGGTGCGCGGAGCCAAGCGGCATGCTGATGCTCACGCCGGCAATCCGCTCCGCGCCGCCACGCTCCACCGTGAAGAACACGCCCACGGTCGGGTCCGGCTTGCGCTCCAGGTCGGTGCGCCGGGCCTGCCGCAGGGCTTGCATCTCCTGCGACTGGGCAAGGCGAAACTCGTGGCTGTCCTCCACGTAGCGGCTGCGCAGCGCATCGGCGGGGTCATCCGGCAACGCCTGCAGGCGCACATCCGCAGGCAGGCCGCCGGGCACGCCCAGGCCCGGGAAGCGCGCCCGCAACTCGGCCGCCGCCGCCGCTTCCGCCGCGCGCGCGCTGGCCAGCGCGGCAGCGGTGCGGGCGCGCTCGGCCAGCAAAAGCTCATGGTCCATGGGCGCCGCATCGCCGGCCTGCACCCGGCGTGCGGTCACGGCCGCCAGCTCGCCCGCCAGGCTGTCGTTGCCCTGCGCCGCCAGCCGCACCTGTTGCGCGCGCAGCGCCCCGAACCACAGCGACAGGATCTGCCGCGAGACTTCGTGGCGCGCATCCATCACGGCGAGCTGGCCTGACTGCGCCGTGGCATCGGCCAGCTCGCCATCGGCGTCGGCCTTGCCCCAAAGCCGCAGCGGGCGCTCCAGCGCCAGTTGCCCTTCGGCGAACCGGTCGGTGGGTTCGCGCACCTGGCGGCGCTGCCCGATGGCCCGCACCACGGCCTCGGCGGTGCCGGCACGGATACCGTCCGCCCGGGCCAGCACCGCATCGCGGCGGGCCTCGGCCATCTGCACGTCCGGCGACTGGCCAACGGCGTCGCGCACGGCGGACTCAAGCGGCAGCACGCCGGCCTGGGCCGGCATGGCTGCTTGCGCCCACACGGCACCCGGCATCCCGGCGGCCGCGATCATGACAGCCGCGGCTGCCATCTTGCTCATTGCGCCTCTCATCGCGCTTCTCATTGCGCTTCTCATTGCGCCTCTCCTTGTGCCATGCGGCCTTGCTTGTCCTCGCGCGACCGCGCCACGCCAAAGCGCTCGAATAACAGCGGCAGCAGCAGCAAGGTCAGTGCGGTGGAGCTGACCAGGCCGCCCGAGACGACGATGGCCAGCGGGCGCTGGATCTCAGAGCCGGGCCCGGTGGCGAGCAGTAGAGGAATCATCCCCAGCGCCGTGATGCAAGCGGTCATCAGGACCGGCCGCAAGCGGTCGCGCACGCCGGTGCGCACCGCCTCGGCCATTGGCCGCCCCTCCTCCAGCAAGGTATTGAAATGCGAAACCAGCACCACGCCGTTGAGCACGGCAATGCCCAGCAGCGCGATAAAGCCCACCGAGGCCGGCACCGACAGGTACTCGCCCGCCACCCGCAGCGCGGCGATGCCGCCCACCAGCGCGAACGGAATATTGGCGATGACGAGCGCCGCCTGGCGGATCGAGCGGAAGGTCAGCATCAGCAGCAGGAAAATCGCGCCCAGCGCCAGCGGCACCACCAGCGCAAGGCGCGCGGCGGCGCGCTGCTGGTTTTCGAACTGGCCGCCCCAGGCCACGCGCAATCCCTTGGGCAGTCCGGACAGGCCCGCCACGGCCGTTTGTGCCTCCTGCACGAAGCCGGTCAGGTCGCGTCCCTCCACACTGACCTGAATCACTGCAAAGCGCCCGCCGTCTTCGTGGTTGATGCGCACCGGACCTTCCACGCGCCGCACCTGCGCCAGGGAGGTGAGCGGCCAGGACGTGCCGTCCGGCGCCGTCACCTGCAAGCTGGTGAAGGTCTCCGGCGTCTGCCGCAGGCTATCGCTGCCACGCAGGATCAGCGGCGTGCGCACGGTGCCCTCTGGCACGATGCCGATCCGGTCGCCCTCCACCTGCGCGCGCAGCAACGCTTGCAACGCATCGCCGGAGAGCCCCGCGCGGCCGACGGCGGCGCGGTCCAGCGCAAGCGTGAGGTACTGCACGCCCTCGTTGCTGGGCGCGATCACTTCGGCCGCGCCGGGGATCTTGCGCACGCGCGCGGCGATGGCCTGCGCCGCCGTGTCGATGGCGCCCAGATCAGAGCCGAACACTTTGATGGCCACGTCGCCGCGCGTGCCGGTCAGCATCTCCGAGACGCGCATCTCGATAGGCTGCGTGAAGCCATACACCACGCCCGGGAAACGCTCCATGACGCGGCGGATGGCGATGGCGATGTCCTCCTTGCTGCCGCGCCACTGGTCCTTTGGCTGCAGCACGAGGAAGGTGTCAGTCTCGTTCAGCCCCATCGGATCGAGGCCGAGATCGTCCGAGCCGGAGCGCGCCACGATCGAGCGGATCTCCGGCACCTCGGCCAGCAGTGCCTGCTGCACCCGCAGGTCCAGGTCCACCGAGGTGGCCAGCGAGACCGACGGCGCCTTCTGCAACTGCACGATCATGTCGCCCTCGTCCATGGTGGGCATGAAGGTCTTGCCCACCGACAGGTAGAGCACCACCGCAACAGCCAGCGCCACGCCCGCCGAGGCAAAGACCGCGCGCGGATGCCGCCCGCTCCAGTCCTGCAGCCGGGCAAAGCCGCGTGCCACCTTGCGCATCAGGTACGGCGTCTCGTCCGCATGCGCGCGCAGCAGCAGCGAAGCCAGCGCCGGCACCACGGTGAACGCGATCGCCACCGACGACGCCAGCGCCAGCACGATGGTCAGCGCCACCGGGCCAAACAGCTTGCCCTCCAGGCCTTGCAGCGACAGCAGCGGCAGGAACACGATCGCGATGATCGACACCCCGGCCAGCATCGGCACCGCCACGCTGGCCACGGCATGGCGGATCACCGCGCCGCGCAGCGATGGGTCGGACTTGCGTCCGTGCGCCTTCGCCAAGGCGGATTCGATGTTCTCCACCACCACCACCGCCGCGTCCACCAGCATGCCCAGCGCAATCGCCAGGCCGCCCAGGCTCATCAGGTTGGCGGTCAGCCCCACGTAGCGCATCAGCAGGAAGGTCGCCAGCATCGACAGCGGCAGGGTTGCCGCCACCACCAGCGCCGCGCGCAGGCCGCCGAGAAACAGGTACAGCGTCACCACCACCAGCAGGCTGGCCTCGATCAGGGCCCGCACCACGGTATTGGCGGCACGCGTGACCAGTTCACCCCGGTTGTAGAACACGTGCGTGGACATGCCCTTGGGCAGCTGCGGCGCCAGCGCATCCAGCCTGGCCTGCACGTCCGCGACCAGTTGGCGAGCATCGGCGCCGCGCAAGGCCAGCACCAGCCCCTGCACCGCTTCGCCGCGCCCGTCCTTGCTGACCGCGCCGTTGCGCGTGGCCACGCCGAGCCTGACGGTGGCCACATCGCCCACCGTCACCAGCGGCATGCCGTTGCGCCCGCCTGGCGCGGCAACGGCCACCTGGCGCAAGTCTTCCACGCCGCGCACGCCGCCTTCCACGCGCACCACCCAGTTCTCGTCGCCCTGCTCCACCCGGCCCGCGCCGTCGTTGCGGTTGTTGGCGTCAAGCGCCTGGCGTAGTTGCTCCAACGTAACGGCGCGGGCGCGCAGCCGCGCCGGGTCGGGGATGACCTCGTAGCTGCGCACCTCGCCGCCCAGCGCGTTGACATCCGCCACGCCGGGCACCGTGCGCAAGGCCGGGCGCAGCACCCAGTCCAGCACGCGGCGGCGCTCGGCCAGCGAGAAGGCATCGCCCTCCACCGTGAACATGAACATCTCGCCCAGCGGCGTGGTGATCGGCGCCAGCCCGCCGATGGCGTTGGCCGGCAGGTCGCGCAACAGGCCGGCGAGCCGCTCGGACACCTGCTGGCGGGCCCAGTAGCTGTCCACGCCTTCCTCGAAATCGACCGTCACGTCGCTGATGCCGTACTTGGACACCGAGCGGACGATGGTCTTGTGCGGAATGCCCAGCAGCTCCTGCTCGATCGGCGTGGAGACGCGCTGCTCGACTTCCTCCGGCGTCATGCCGGGGATCTTCAGGATGACCTTGACCTGGGTGGGCGAGATGTCCGGAAAGGCATCGATGGGCAACTTCAAGTAAGCCCACGCTCCGGCCACAGCCAGCACGCAGGCGGCAATCAGCACCAGCGCCCGCTGGCGCAGGGAGAATTCAATCAGGCCGGCAAGCATCACTGGCCTCCCGCGAGCATGCCCTTGAGCGCGCCCACGCCGGCCACCGCCACGCGCGTGCCGGCGGGCAGCGGGCCGCGCACGGTCGCGGCGGCATCGTCCACGGCTTCGACCACCACGGTCTGGTAACGCACGCCGGTCTTGGTCGCCACGAACACGCCCGGCGTGCCGCGCCAATACGTCAGCGCCATGGCCGGCATCCGCACGCGGCCCGCGCCGCTGGCGTCGGGTGTGCTACGCAAGTGCACGATCACATTCACGCTCTCGCCAGCCTGCAGGCTACCGCGCTTGTCCAGCACCGCGCGCACGCGCACGGCGGCGGTGCCATCGCTTGCCGGCACGACGCCGGCCACCGTGCCGGTGGCGCCGCGCTGGCGCACTTCCACACGTTCGCCGCCGGTGGGAGCCGGCACATCGCGGCCGACCAGCAGATCAAGCTCCAGCGCGGTGGGGTCCACGATGCGGAACAACGGCGCGGCGCCTTCCACGCGCGTGCCAGGCACGGTGTTGACCTCGGCAATCAGTCCGGCACGGCCGGCCACCAGCTGCGGCTCACCCGAGCCGGCCGCGAATACGATGCCCGCGGCAGCCATCTCGGCCTCGCGGGCGCGCACCATCGCCGCGCCTTCGGCCGCGCGTGCCTGCGTAGCTTGCCAGCGGCTGCCCGGGATGATGCCGTCATCGTGCAAGCCACGGTCCCGCGCCAGCGCCAGGCGGGCCAGGTTGGCCTGCGAGCGCGCTTCCGACAGCGCACGCCCGGCCTCGAACAGTTGCGGGCTGGCAAAGGTGGCCAGCGGCTGGCCGGAGCGCACCGCCTGGCCGATCGACACCAGCACGCGCGAGACCATGCCGGCATAAGGCGCGGCAACCACGTACTGCGCATCGGGCTTGAGCACCACGCGAGCGCTGGCGCCGGTCTCCAGTTGCGCGGCAGCGGCGACCGGATCAAACCGCACGCCGAGCGCGCGGGCCTGGGCATCGGACAGCGTCAGTACCTGCGCGCGGGCCATGCCAATGGGAAACAGCGTCGACGCGACCAGCGCGCCAACGAAAACAACTCGACGGGAAAACATGCCTGACTCCAAAGCAGGATGGAAGCGCCCGGCACGCCGTGATCAGCCTCGATCAGGCGCGCGAGCGTGCACCGCCGGCGTGGCCGGCAGGGGAATCAGCAAGCGAGGGGAGGGGCGTGCGCGGGGGGTGGCCTGCTGTCGCCGCCACGCCAGCGGGGCGGCGTGCGCTCGCGCCACGCCAGGCGCCGGAACACCGGCAGCGGCGGCGCGGCAAACAGCAGGAACGCGAAGACCAGGCCGATCAGCACATCGGCGGCCTGCACGTGAAGGGAAAAGGCAATGGGCCCGATGGCGGTCTGCACATCGACCTCAAGCGGCTCGACCGCGATCAGCGCGGCGGAACCCGCAGGCAAGGCGGATGAAGGGGATGAAGCGGAAGGAGAATAAGAATTAACCGCACCATGGAGCGCCGTGTGCACATGCAGGCCATGGAGCTTCGGGGTTCCGAGATGGCCGTGCAGAAGCGGGGTGAGGAGCTGCATTGCAAACAGCAACAGCAGCAGGCCTGCCCGGCAGAAGGAGGGGCGGTCTGCGCGAAACATGGCGCGATTGTAGCCGAGTTTGAGGCGGCGGCGCAGCTTGTGAACGGACCATCCGCGCTGCCCGCCCCCCTCAGCGTTTGGCTTGCACCAGTTGCGTCAACCGCTCCGTACCCGGCGCGGGCGCATGGCTTTGCCCCGGCCTGCCGCGCTGCGACGCGTGCCACGGCAGCATCCGCTCCTCGGCCCACTCCAGCGCCTTGAAGAGGATCACGCCCAGCGCGCACAGCAAGGCCAGCGCTACGAACACGGTCGGCGTGTCGAAACTGCCTTGCGCCACCAGGATGACGTGGCCAAGCCCGGTCTCGCCCGCCACGAACTCGCCGACGATCGTGCCCACCAGCGCGAACGACACGCCCACCTTCATCCCCGCGAAGATGCTGGGCAGGGCGTTGGGAAAGCGGATCTTCCACAGCACCTTGCTGCGCGACGCCTGGTTGGCGCGCGCCATGTTGAGCATTTCCGGGTCGATGGATTTGAGGCCGAGCACCGTGTCGATCAAGATCGGGAAGATGGCGATCAGCATGGCAATGGCGATCTTGGGCGCGGAACCGGTACCCAGCCAGATCACGAACAGCGGCGCCAGCGCCACCTTGGGCACGGCGTTGAGCGCCACCATCAGGGAGTAGAGCGTGCGATCCAGGAAACGGGAGTACACGATGCCGATGGCCGAGCCCACGCCCAGCACCACGGCGAGAACAAAGCCCGCCAGCGTGGTCTGCAGCGTGTCCAGGCTCTGCATCAGCAGGAAGCCCGGCTGCGCCAGGAACTCGGTAAAGATCTTGCTGGGCGGCGGCAGCAGGAACTCGCGCACGCCAAAGGCCCGCACCGCGCCCTCCCAGATCAACAACAGCACCACGATGGTCAGGATGGCCAGCCGGCTGTTCTCGGAACGCTTCCATAGCAACTTCATCACATCATCCCCTGTAGATGCCAAGCTCACGGAAAATCTGGCGGATCTGCGACACGTAGCCGGCAAAGGCCTCCGTCTCCCGCACCGCCAGGCCGCGTGGCCGTTCCAGCTCGATCGGAATCACCGCGGCGATGCCGCCCGGGTTGCGCGACATCACCACCACGCGGTCGCTCAGGTACACGGCCTCGGAGATCGAATGCGTGATGAACAGCACGGTCTTGCCGGTAGCCAGCCAGGTGCGCTGCAGCTCCTCGTTGAGATCGTCACGCGTGAAAGGATCGAGCGCACCGAAGGGCTCGTCCATCAGCAGGAGTTGCGGGTCCACCAGCAGCGCGCGGCAGATCGAGGCGCGCTGGCGCATGCCGCCGGACAGTTCCCACGGATAGCGGTGCGCGAACGCGCCAAGGCCGAACAGGTTGAGCACGGAACGCGCGCGCTCCTCGAAGTCCGCGCGATCCAGGTCGTGGAACTCGGCGGCAATCAGCACGTTGTCCAGGATGGTGCGCCAGTCCAGCAGCAGGTCGCGCTGGAACACCACGCCCATGTTGGCCGGCGGGCCCACGATGGGGTCGCCCTGCAGCGCCAGGTGGCCGCTGGAAATGGGCTCCAGCCCGGCCACGCATTTGAGCAGCGTGCTTTTGCCGCAGCCACTGGGGCCGACGATGCTGACGAATTCTCCTTGCTCGATATCGAGGCTGACGTCCTTCAACGCGTACAGCGGTTCGCGCTGGGAATGGTAGACCTTGTTGAGTTGCCCGATCTGCAGGAATGCCGACATGTGCGTCTCCCGGCCTAGTTCGCCAGCATGGCGTTGGTGTAGTAGTCGGCCGGCTTGCGCCCGGGCTTGATCATGCCAGCCTGCTCCATCGACTGGATGGCGGCCGCCCAGTCGGCATCGCTCTGCTTGCCGATCGGCAGGCTCTTTTGCGTGGGACTGTCGAAGAACGTACGGTAAGCCTGGATCTGCGCCAGCAGGATCTGCGGGTCGAGCTTGGCGTTGGGGCGCTGCGCCAGGATGGCAGCCACGCCTTCATCGGCGTGGCCCGCGTAGATGTACTCCCACGCGCGCACCTGCACCTGGGCGAACTTCTTCAGCGCGGCACCCTTCTCGGCCAGCCGCTGCGGCGTGGCCACCAGCCCGTAGCTGGGGAAATTGATGCCGCTGTCGGACAGCAGCAGCGCCTTGGCGGGGCGTACCTTGGACACCATCGGCTGGCCGAACGGCGCTTGCGACAGGAAGCCGTCGCTGTTGCCCGATGCGTAAGTGGAGATCATGGCTGCGGGCGACACCATCACGATGGTGGCCTTGCCCTTGGCGATCTTGTTGGCTTTGAAGTAGGGATCGATAAACGGCGCCCACGGACTGGTGGTGAAGCACACCAGCTTCTTGCCGACCAGGTCCTGCACGGATTTGACGCCCAGCTTTTCATCGACCATCACCGCCAGGTCGCCCTTGCGGGCGAAGCCGGCGATGGACATCAGGTCCAGCCCGTTCTCCTTGGCCACGGCCATGGTGCCAAGCTGCACCTGGCCCACATCGGCCTGGCCGGCGGCGAGCAGTTGCAGGGTGTTGATGGTGCCGGTGCCGTCCTGCACTTCCACGTCGAGCCCGGCCTCCTGGAACCAGCCCTTCTGCTTGGCCAGGTGCATGGCGGCATGCATGCCCCATGGCGAGTAGTCCATCCGCACCAGCAGCTTCTGGGCGGGCGCCTGCGCTGAGGCCACGCCGGCGAACAGCATCCACGTTGTCGCGGCGGCACAGGCGCGCCAGGCCAGTTTCATGACAGAAAAACGCATCTCGATTTCCTCTTGGGGTGTCTGTGGGTATGCGTAAGCGGACGGCTGCCAGCCGTCCGGAAATACTACGCCGCCTTGGCTAGCAGCTTCGCGCGCAAGGCTGCGGTGGACGCCACATCTATCTCGCCGGTAGCAGGCTCAACCACCACCTTGTAATGCTCGAGCACATAGGCAGCGGTAAGCTTGTGGTTCCATACGTCTTGCCGGATACGCTCGAAGTCACGCGCCAGCGGCTCGCCGAAGCCGCCGCCGCCGGGCTGAATATGTGTCACCACATCGTTGCGCGCGATCGTCATGCCAACTTTGCTCGGCAGGTCCGTGACCTCATCGCCTTGCTGCAGCAGGTTGCGCGCCGGACTGGCTGGGCCGCCACCGGCCAGGCCATAAGGCGAGAACTTCATGCGGTCGGCACGCAGTTGCAGCAGCGCGTTGGGCGCCAGCACGCGATAGCTGCGGCGAATGCCCAGACCGCCGCGGAACTCGCCCGCGCCGCAGGAATCCTCCACCAGCTCGTAGGCTTCCACGCGCACGGGGTGCTGTGCTTCCAGCGTTTCCACCGGCGTGTTCGACAGGTTCTGCGAGGCATTGGTGATGGCCTCGATACCATCGCTGGCGGGACGCGCGCCCCATGCGCCGCAGATCATGTCGACGATGATGTAAGGCTTGTTCTCATCGCTCATGCCGGACAAGCACACCACCGTGTTGCCGCCTTCGCCGGCTGCGGGGATACGGTCCGGTACCACTTGCGCCAGCGCGCCGAGCATCGCATCGAACACGCGGTAGCCCGTCAGCGCGCGCGCCGCCACCGCGCTCGGCGGCAGGGGATTGAGCACGGAGCCTTCCGGCACGCGCACCTCGATGCAGCGGAACACGCCGGCATTGTTCGGCACATCGCCCTTCAACGCGCACCGCACGCTCAGGTAGGTGCAGGACTTGGTGTACGACAGCGTGGAGTTGATGGCGGCGCGCACCTGTGGCGACGAGCCCGTGTAGTCGGCGCTCACGTAGTCCTCATGCACCGTCAGTGCCACCTGGATGGGGATCGGCTCCGGCGACAAGCCATCGTCGTCGATGTAGTCGGTGAAGCGGAAGGTGCCTTTGGGCCATTTGCGGATCTCTTCGCGCGTGAGGCGTTCGGCATAGTCCAGCAACTCGTTCAGGTAGGCACGCGTGTCATCGCGGCCGTAGCGGTCGAACAGCGCGGTGAGTTCGCGCACGCCTACCTGGGTTGCGGCGTACTGCGCCTTCAGGTCACCCAGCACGCGCTCGGGCAGGCGCACGTTCTGCGCGATGATGCGCTCCAGAGTGTCGTTGACCTTGCCGGCCTCATAGAGCTTGAGTACCGGGATGCGCAGCCCTTCCTGGTAGATCTCGGTGGAATCGCTGGCGTTGGAGCCTGGCACGCGGCCGCCCACGTCGGTGTGGTGGCAGATCACCACGCAATAGCCTTCCAGCTCGCCACCGTAGAAGAACGGCACGAACATGAAGATGTCCGGCAGGTGCATGCCGCCCTGGTAGGGGTCGTTGACCACCACCGCGTCGCCCGGATTCAGGTCGTTGCCATAGCGCGCCTGCACCGCCTCCATGGCCTCGGGAATCGCCCCCAGGTGCAGCGCGATGGTCTTGGCCTGCGCCACCATGCGGCCGTGCCGGTCGCAGATCGCGGCCGAGTAGTCCATCACGTCCTTGACGATCTCCGAGCGCGCCGTGCGAATGACCGTGTAGGCCACTTCGTCGACGATGGAGTCCATCGCGTTCTTGACGACCGCGAAGGTCACCGGGTCGAACTGCGTGCTCATGCTGCCTCCTGGGCGATATCGATGATGATGTTGCCGATCTTGTCCGCGCGCGCCGAGGCACCCGGCGGCACGACGATGGTGGTGTCGTACGACTCGATGATGAGCGGGCCCTGACGCGGCGCATCCGTCATGGCCGAGCGCGGGATCAGCAAGGTCTCGCGCGGCGCCTGGTCGCGCCCGAAACTCACCTGGCGCGTGCCGGCTACGCCGGACAGCGCGCTGGCGTCGACCTGGATGGCGTTGAAATCCAGCCGCTGGTCGCTGCGGCCATAGGCGCTCAGGCGCACGTTGACCAGCTCCAGCGGCTCGTCGTTGCGGTAGCCGAAGGTTTGCTGGTACTGGACGCCGAAGTCCTCGATAAGCTGCGCAAGCGCTGCAGCGTCCGGCGCTTTGCCGGCTTCACCGCCGGGCAGCGGGATGGTCAGCTCCGAGCTCTGGCCGAGGTAGCGCAGGTCGATGCCCACCGCCATCTCGACCGCGGCCTCCGGATAGCCTTCCAGCGCGAGGATGGCCAGGCCTTGCTGGCGCAGTTCGTCGATCACCGCACCAATGCCAGCGCCATCGCAATCCGCCAGCGGCCGAAGGATGGCCTTGACGAAGTTATGCTCGGCATCCGCGCACAGCATGCCGGCCGAGCAGAACACGCCCGCCATCACCGGTGCGATCACCCGCTTGATGCCCAGCAGCATGGCCACGTCCACCGCGTGCAGCGGGCCCCCGCCGCCGAATGCAATCATCGTCATGTCACGCGGGTCGCGCCCACGCTCCACCGTCACGGCACGAAGCGCGCGCGCCATGCTCACGTTGGCCACATGGCGGATGCCGTGCGCGGCGGCCAGCGTATCGAGCTTGAGCGGCGCGCCGATATGCGCGTCGATGGCACGGCGCGATTGCTCCGGGTCCACCTTGAGGCTGCCGCCCGCCAGCGATTCGGGATTCAGGTAGCCAAGCACCATGTTGGCGTCGGTCACCGTGGGCCGATCGTTGCCGCGCCCGTAGCACGCGGGACCCGGGTTGGCGCCGGCCGATTCAGGGCCCACGCACAGCAGTCCACCGGCATCCATCCAGGCCAGCGAGCCGCCGCCCGCACCCACCTCCGCGATATCGATGGCCGGTACCTTCAGCACATAGCCCCCGCCTTTGACAAAGCGGCTCGGGGCGCTGATGCCGTCGCGGAACTCGTACTCGGTGGTCAACGACGGCGTGCCGTCGGTGATGATCGACGCCTTGGCCGTTGTGCCGCCCATGTCGAACACGATCAGGTCGCGCCCGCCACCCAGCGCGCCGATCTGCGCTGCGCCCGCCACGCCGCCGGCCGGCCCGGAAGCCACGGCAAACACCGGCTTCTCACTGGCGCTGCCCACGCCCATCATGCCGCCGTTGGACGCCATCACCTGCAGCGACGCCGACACGCCCATGCGGGCCAGGTCATCCTTCAGGCGCCGCAGGTAGGTGCGCATGGCAGGCAGGATGTAGGCATTGACCACGGTGGTGCTGGTGCGTTCGTACTCCTTGATTTCCGGCAGCACATCGCACGATGCGGTCACCAGCAGGCGGGGAAACGCCCGCTCCAGTTGCGCCTTCGCTTCCAGCTCATGCACCGGGTTGATATAGCTGTTGATAAAGCAGATGGCCAGCGCTTCCACGCCCTCTTCCACCAGCCCCCGCGCCACGGTCAGTACCTCGTCCACGTTGAGCGGCACGATGATGTTGCCGCGCGCGTCGATGCGCTCGTTCAGCCCGCGGCGATAGCGACGCGCCGCCAGCGGCTGCGGCTTCTGCCAGCCCAGGTCGAACATGGTGGGGGTGCGGATGCGGCCGATCTCCAGCACGTCGCGAAAGCCCGCTGTGGTCAGCACGCCGGTGCGTGCGCCCACCTTCTGCAGGATGGTGTTGGACGCCGTGGTGGTGCCGTGGACAATTTCCGTGATGTCGCCCGGGGCAATCCCCGCCTGCCCGATCAGCGACTTCAGGCCAGTGACGATGGCCTCGCCCAGGTCGTGCGGCGTGGTCGACGTCTTGTTGACGAATAGCCGCCCGTCCGGCATTGCCAGGACGATGTCCGTGAACGTGCCCCCGATATCGCACCCGACCCGGACGCCCGCATTGCTTCCTGCATGAACCATGTCAACTCCAAGGATGTGAGGCACGGGCGACTTGCGCGTGCCGCGCATTCCGTTGCGCCGGAACGCGCACCGACCGATCTGCTAACTAACTAGTCAGTACAATAGAAGACGGGATTTTGCTTGTCAACCGGGTTTTCACGGAGCACCAGAATGGCGCCAGCGCTTGGCTGGCGGCCTTCTTGCGGTGCGCTTCAGGGGGTGTACACTAACCATCTGGTTAGCGGGTGCACTGGCACGGTGCCGCCCGCCATGCCAATGCCATGACAAATTTATCGAGGAAGATTCGTATGCCAGTGACCGCGAAGACCGTGCGCAAGCCAAAGCCGCGCGATGCCCAGGCCACGCGCGAGAAGATCCTCCAGATGGCGTCGAAGGAATTCGCCGCCAAGGGCTTTGACGGCGCCCGCGTGGACAGCATCGTGGCCCGTAGCAAGATCAGCAAGAACCTGGTCTACCACTACTTCGACAGCAAGGAAGCGCTGTTCATCGAAGTCATGGAGCGCGCCTACGCCGCCATGCGCGAGCGGCAGAACGAACTCGGCCTGACCGGCAAGAGCGCGGTGGACGATATGCGCGCGCTGGTCATGCACACCATCCAGCATTTCATCGAGCAGCCGGAGTTCATCTTGCTGCTCGGCACGGAGAACCTGCACAAGGCGGAACACATCCGCAAATCCAAGGTCATCCCCGCCATGTTCAATCCGCTGAAAAGCGCGCTGGCGGAGATACTGGAACGCGGCAAGGAGCAGGGGGTGTTCAGGCCGGATGCGGACTGGGTGGATCTTTATGTTTCGATTTCCGGGTTGGGATCCTATTTCATTTCGAACCGCTACACGCTGTCCTTTGTGCTTGGCGTGGACCTCGCCGCGCCGGAGCGCGTCGCATCGCGGCTGCAGCATGTGCCCGATATGGTGATGAGCTATCTTTGCAATTTCGGGCAAACGGGAACCGAAGCCACGCATGAGACAGCGTTGGCCACGTAAGTACGCCGGCCTATCGCTGGAAAGCATGCGGCAGGCGCCAACGTATGGCCTGAAGGAGACACTCGTTGCGCTTTCAAATCCCAACTACCTGCCACCTGGCAGCCTGCGCCGCCGCAGCCGTCATCACATTGCCCAGCACCGCGGCTGAGTACTCGCCCGTGGTCTGCGCTGCCCGGCAAGCGTATGCCGGGCGCCCCCTTCATGCGCCACTGGCTGGCTTCGACGCAAGCCTCACCGTGCCGGGCCAGCCTCTGGACGCGGGCACCAGCCAGCGGCTGGACGACGCATTCGCCCTCACCCGCAAAGCCGCCGCCGCCGATGCCATGACCGCTGCCGTTGCCATTGCGGGCGCCGGCCTGTGGCACAAGACCGTCGCGCCCGCAGATGCGCCGCTGCTTTACTGGGCGAGCGCGGGAAAGACGCTCATCGCCGTGGTGGCCATGCAGTTGGTGGAAGAAAAGCGGCTCAACCTCGACGATCCGGTTTCCAGGTGGGTGAAGGATGTGCCCAACGGGCAGGCCGTCACCGTGCGCGACCTTCTGGCCCACACCAGCGGAATATTCAGCGCCAACGAAGATCTTAGGGCACGTGCCAACCCGAGATACCGCACCCCCGATGAAGCGCTCCAGATCGCGCGCACGCACGGCGCCATGTTCTGTCCCGGCAGCTACTGGCGCTATTCGAACACGGGATTCGACCTGCTAGGCGTCATCATCGAAGCCGTGGACGGACAATCCTTCGACCAGGCGATCGCCGCTCGCATTATTTCGCCGCTAGGCCTCAAGTCCATGCATGCGCTCCGGCCCGGCGCGGCCGCACCCGGGATCGCGCCGCTTGCGTCCACCAAGGAAACACCGATTGAGCCAGGCTGGCCGGGTGCCGCCGGCCCCATTGCCGCCGACGCGGCCGACATGGCGCGCTTCTGGGCCGCCTTGCTCGGCGGCCAGTTGCTGGCGCCGGCCAGCGTGAACGCGATGTTCGCGACGCTCTACCCCATGTTCGATACCGGCACTTTCTACGGACTGGGCGTGATGGTCTTCGACATCGCCAACGGGGACCGACAGGATCTCTGGCTGGGCCACGCCGGCGGCACGCCCGGGGCCAGCGCCCTAGTCTTCTACTCGCCGGCGGACAAGGCCGTGGTTGCCGTCGCGCTGACGGGCGACGGGCCCGCGGCGGCGGTCGCGAACTACCTGCTGAAACAAATGCGCCCCGCGCGGCGGTGACGCGCGGCATATGCCTCGCGCCCGGCCCGCTTTCGCCATACCATGAAGACTGGAACGCAACGCGGATGCGGCAGCGCAACAAGACGGCTGCCCACCGCGCCACCAACCTCCAGCCAGGGGACTACCCATGCGCGACCGCTATCTCTCCCACCTGCGCGACACCTTAAGCACCATCCGCGCCGACGGCTTCCACAAATCCGAGCGCGTCATCGCCAGCCCGCAGGCGGCCGACATCCGGCTGGCGGGCGGCGAGCACGTACTGAACTTCTGCGCCAACAACTACCTGGGCCTGGCAGATGACCACCGCCTGATCGAAGCCGCCCGGCGCGGCCTGGAGCAAGACGGTTTCGGCATGGCCTCGGTCCGCTTCATCTGCGGCACCCAGTCCGTGCACAAGACGCTCGAAGCCGTACTCGCCAAGTTCCTGCACACCGGCGACAGCATCCTCTACTCCAGTTGCTTCGACGCCAACGGCGGCCTGTTCGAGACCTTGCTCGACGACCAGGACGCCGTCATCAGCGACGAGCTCAACCACGCCAGCATCATCGACGGCGTGCGCCTGTGCAAGGCCAGGCGCTACCGCTACCGCAACAACGACATGGCCGACCTGGAGGCCCGGCTGCAGGAGGCGGATGCCGCCGGCGCGCGCTTCAAGCTGATCGCCACCGACGGCGTGTTCTCGATGGACGGCATCATCGCGGACCTCAAATCCATCTGCGACCTGGCGGACCGCTACGGGGCGCTGGTGATGGTCGACGATTCGCATGCGGTGGGTTTCGTCGGCGAGCACGGGCGTGGCACGCCGGAGCTGTGTGGCGTGGAGGGCCGCGTGGATATCATCACCGGCACGCTGGGCAAGGCGCTGGGCGGCGCCTCCGGTGGCTATGTGGCGGCGCACCGGGAAATTGTGGAGCTGCTGCGGCAGCGCTCGCGGCCTTATCTTTTTTCCAACTCGCTGGCGCCGAGCATCTGCGCCGCCACGCTGAAAGTGCTGGAGTTGCTGGCCAGCGAAGAAGGCGCGGCATTGCGCGCGCGCGTGCGGGAGAACGGCGAGCATTTCCGCCGCGAGATGACGGCGCTGGGATTTACGCTGGTGCCGGGCCAGCATCCCATCATCCCGGTGATGCTGGGCGATGCCGCGCTGGCTTCCGGCATGGCGGATGCGTTGCTGGCAGAGCATGTGTACGTAGTGGGTTTCTCCTTCCCCGTGGTGCCCAAGGGCCGGGCAAGGATCCGCACGCAGATGAGCGCAGCGCATACGGCCGAGCAGATCGAGCGGGCCGTGGCCGCGTTTGCCAAGGTAGGCCGCAAGTTCGGCGCCATCGCCTGAGCGTCACTCAAGCGGCACTCAAGTGTCACCCAAGCGCTTCATCCACGCTGCAAGCAGGAGGCTCCCCCATGAAAGCCCTCGCCAAACTCGAACGCGCGCCCGGCCTGACGCTGACCGACGTCCCCGAGCCGGAAGTCGGCCACAACGATGTGATGATCCGCATCCGGCAGACGGCCATCTGCGGCACCGACATCCATATCTGGAAATGGGACGAGTGGGCGCAGAACACCATTCCCGTGCCGATGCAGGTGGGGCACGAGTACGTTGGCGAGATCGTCGCCATCGGGCAGGAAGTGCGCGGGCTGGCCATTGGCGACCGCGTTTCCGGCGAGGGGCACATCACCTGCGGCTTCTGCCGCAACTGCCGCGCCGGGCGCCGCCACCTGTGCCGCAACTCGGTAGGCGTGGGCGTGAACCGCGCCGGCGCCTTTGCCGAGTACCTGGTGATTCCGGCCTTCAACGCGTTCCGCATTCCCGACGACATCCCGGACGAGATCGCCGCCATCTTCGACCCCTTTGGCAACGCGACGCACACCGCGCTGTCCTTCAACCTGGTGGGCGAGGACGTGCTGATCACCGGCGCCGGCCCCATCGGCATCATGGCCGCCGCCATCGCTCGGCATGTGGGCGCGCGCAATGTGGTGATCACCGACGTCAACGAATACCGGCTCGCGCTGGCACGCAAAATGGGCGCCACGCGCGCCGTCAACGTGCAGCATGAAACCCTGAAAGACGTGGCTGCCGAATTGCACATGACGGAAGGCTTCGACGTGGGCATGGAAATGTCCGGTGTGCCGACCGCCTTTGCGACCATGCTCGAGCACATGAACCACGGCGGCAAGATTGCCATGCTCGGCATACCGCCATCGAAGATGGCGATAGACTGGAACCAGGTGATTTTCAAGGGGCTGGAGATCAAGGGCATCTACGGCCGCGAGATGTTCGAGACCTGGTACAAGATGGTTGCCATGCTGCAAAGCGGGCTGGACCTGACGCCGATGATCACGCATCGCTTCAGCGTGGGCGACTTCGAGGCCGGCTTTGCCGCCATGCTGTCGGGCAACAGCGGCAAGGTGGTGCTGGACTGGACGCAGCCGGACAAGGCGCCCGCTGCCGCGAGCTAGAAGCGCATGCTGGTGGCGCATGCATGCCTTGCCCGGACGCTGCCTCGCCGCAGGTGGCTGGCGCCGCACAACGCAAGGCGCTTGCGATAAGCCGCTAGCGATACACCAGCACAGGGATAGTGCTATGCGTCAGTACCTTATTGGTTTCGCTGCCGATCAACACGCCCTGCAAGCCGCGCCGCCCGTGCGAGGCCATCACGATCAGGTCGCACTCCCTTTCCTGGGCGGCCTGGATAATGGCCTCATAGGGATGGTCATGTATGACGCAAAGGGTCTCGCAAGTCACGTCCGCCGCCTCGGCTTCGGCGGCCAGGGTTTTCAGGTAGTCCGCCGAACTGCGGGTGGCTTCCTGCACAAATCGCCTACGGGTGTCGGCAAGCAACTCCACCTGGTAGGTGTAGACATGGAAGTCCGGGATCACCCGGATCACCGTGACCCGGGCCCGCGCCTCGCGGGCGAACACCAGGGCCTTGCGGAAAGCGGCTTCGGACAGGGGCGAGCCGTCGACGGGCAGCAGCAGATGCTGGAACATGGTGCCCTCCTGGCACGCGAAGGGCGCAGGCCACCGCACAGGTTCCCTCTCACGCTTCGCTCGGGTTGAGGATTACCTCGCTCCAAGTATAGGTGTGCCGGTGCCGCACACACGCCGCACACACGCCGCGCGCGCCCTTCATCTCCCCGCGATTTGCCGGTAAGATCCAGCACCGGTTGCCGCGCCACGACGCGGCGCCCAGCGTTTACCCGAGGCCGGGCAGCCACACAATGGCAGCCCGGCCTTATCGAGGCGGCAGCCCCCGACGGCTGCCGTTGCAACTGCACCGCCTTGCAACCCAATGCGGTGCACACGGAAAGCGAAGGTATCCCTTTGCGCTCCCAATCTTCATGGAGAAGACGCTTTGACTGAACGCATCAACGCAGAGGCCGCCGGCCGCCTGTTCGGCACTGGCGAAGGCCCATCCCACGAGCGCGTCACGCTCGCCACCGATCCCGAGTCCGGCCTGCAGGCCATCATCGCCATCTACAGCACCAGCCTTGGCCCCGCGTTTGGCGGCTGCCGCTACTGGGCCTATCCCGCCGAGAGCGATGCCCTGACCGACGCCCTGCGCCTGTCGCAAGGCATGGCCTACAAGAATGCGCTGGCCGACCTGCCCTTCGGCGGCGGCAAGGCCGTGATCCTGCGCACCCCGGCGCAAACCGATCGCACCAAGCTGTTCCGCGCCTTCGGCCGCATGGTCGAATCGCTGGGTGGCCGCTACATCACCGCCGAAGACGTCGGCACCACGGTGGAAGACATGGTCGCCGCCCGCACGCAGACCCGCTACATCAGCGGCATGCCGCGCGAGGGCACCTTCGGCGGCAACCCGTCGCCCAAGACCGCTTATGGCGTGTTCGTCGGCATCGAGGCCGCCGTGCGCTACGTGCTGGACCATAACAGCCTGCAAGGCGTGTCCGTTGCCGTGCAGGGCCTTGGCTCGGTGGGTTGGGACCTGTGCCGCCAGCTGCACGCGGCCGGCGCGCGGCTGATCGTGGCCGATATCCACGGTGCCAAGGCAGAGCAGGCGCGCGAGCAATTCGGCGCCCAGGTGGTCTCCACCACCGCCATCACCAGCGTGGCCGCCGATGTGTTCGCGCCCTGCGCGCTCGGCGCGGTGATCACCCCGGCGGTAGCCGAGGGCTGCCAGTTCAAGATCGTCGCGGGCGGCGCCAATAACCAGCTCGCGTCGCTGGACGAGGGCGACACGCTGCAACGCCGCGGCATCTTCTATGCGCCGGACTTCCTGATCAACGCGGGCGGCATCATCAGCTGCGCCCGCGAGTACCTGGGCGGCGCCGAGGAGGCGGCGGTGCTGGCCGAAGTGGCGCGGATCCGCGAGCGCGTGTTCGCGCTGGCCCAACGTGTGGACAAGAGCGGGCTGGCGCCCGCGCGCGCGGCGGTCAACTGGGCACAGGAGAAACTGGCGCAGGGCGCCCAGCCTTAAGAGGCCATTTCAAAAGGATTCTGGCGTCGTTGCGCGGCCTTGGCCGTACCTCTTGTGCTGTCTGCGGCCGCGCGCCTGGCCAGAACCGCTTCGCTTCATGTTGAAACAGTCAGCCTCTAAGGAAACACCCCGCCGGCCGGGAAATGAAAGACGCCGGAGCGCGGCGATGACTGGGCCGCCATGACTATTCAATCGTGATCACGATGGCCACGCGCCGGTTCTCCGCGCGGCCCGTGGCGGTGCGGTTGTCCGCCACCGGTTTGCTCATGCCCAGTCCGCGCACCTGGATGTTCTCCACCTGGAACCCCGTGGTGGCGAGCACCTTCGCCACCGCCTCCGCGCGCCGGACCGACAGCTGCTGGTTGTAGTCGGCCGAGCCGGAGTCGTCCGTATGCCCGTCCAGGCGTACATGATCGATACCCGCGCCCGATAACGCCAGGCCGATCCGCTGCACCGTCCCTTGCAGGTCTGCGCCGATCACGTCCTCGTTCAGGCCGAACAGCACCTTCTCGGACAGGCCAAGCTCCCAGCCGTTTTCAGTGAGCTGGAACCCTTGCGACTGCAACGCATCGACTTGCGCGGGCGTGAGCTTCGGGTCCGGCACCGTCTGGCAGGCAGCAAGCGCAAGGGTGATGGCGATCATGGCGGCAGCAATGCCACGGCTGCCTGCGGCTCGCAAGTTCGATAGCATGGAAGAGGCTCCTATTCTCGTTCTTGTTTCATTTTTCGTTGTCTTCGCATTCGGACACCGAGGCGGGCCCGGCACTCGCCAGCTGCGGCTCCGCGCTCTCCCAGCCGCCTCCCGACCTGCGCTTGGCCCGGTACATGGCCTCGTCCGCCGTGTGCATCAAGGTGGCGGCAGTCTGGGCATGAAGCGGAAACACGGACAACCCGATGCTCAGCGAGGCCCCGATGCTGGTGCCGCTCGACAGCCGCACCGGATCCTTCATGCGAAGCAGGATATGCTCCGCGACCTGAACGATGTCGGCAGGCTTGCGCAGCGAGGTGAGCAGTACCGCAAACTCATCGCCGCCGAGCCTGGCAACCAGGTCGCCCTCGCGCACGCAGGAACGGATGCGCCGGGCAATGTCGGACAACACCTCGTCCCCGGCGGCATGGCCAAAGTTGTCGTTGATCTCCTTGAACGCGTCGCTGTCCAGGTAGAGCACGCCCGCATATCCCCTGGAGGTGCCGGCGAAGCGCACGGCCCGATGCAGCGCATCCTCGAACGCCGCCCGATTGAGCAGGCCGGTCAGGCTGTCGTGGCTGGCGCGGTGCGCCAGCGACCTGTTCTCGTGCTGGAGCTGGTTCTGCCAGGTCTCCAGTTCATCGAGCAGGCCGTTGAAATCCTCCCCGAGCGCGTTGAGCTCGGCAATATGCGCTGGCGGTGTGCGCTGGTCGAATGCGCGCTCCGAGCGCACGGCATGGGCCACGCGCATGAGGTTGCGCACCGGCTCGATGATGTGGACCAGCATGCGGCTCGACATGTAGTGCGCGCTGACCGCGGTGAGCAGCAGGCAAGCCAGCAGCCCCAGCAGCCCGCTGAGCACAAAGCGCAAGAGGTTGCCGGTGTCGGCGGTCAGGCGGACGGTGCCCACCGCCTGCGTTTCATGCAGGATCTCCTGCTCCACCGGGCCGAGCGCTATCACGCGGCTGGCCAGGCGCTGCAGGCCGGGAAACCGCTCGCCGGCCGGGCGCTGCCACTCGGCCAGCAGGTGGTTGTCCTTGTCATAGACGCGGGCCTGGGCCACCTCCGTCGCGGCGATTGCCACCAGCGCCTCGTTGGCGGCCGCCTGGTCGCGGAACACCACCGGCGCTTCCAGCGTGTACGCCACGGAGCGGGCAACCAGGTGCAGGTTGTGGTCGGCATAGACGCGCAGCGCGGCCAGCCCGAGCGCGGTCAGCGAGATGCCCGCCGTGCACACGGCGATCAACGCCACGCTGAGATGCATGCGGCGCAGCGTGTTGTACAGCGTCGGACGCGATCTCGCCGCGTCGGGCCGCAATGGCAGCTTCATGGCGATGGCCCCCGGCGGCGGCCAAGCTGCAATACGGCCGGATGGATATGGATGCCGCTGCGGGCAACGGAATCCAGGTTGACGCGGAACGAGACGTGGCCATCGACCACGTTGAGGCAGAACATGCTGCCGATCTCGCACTCGTAGTCTTCTTCCGTGATGACAAGGACCGGGCGCCCGATCAGTTCCGTCGACAGTTTCTTGCGCCGGGCATCCGTCATGGGCCCGAGGTAGACGGAATCGCAGCCCGCGGTGGACACGCCATCCTGCAGGTCGATGCGCCTGGATTGCACGGAGCGGCCAGTTGCCAGGACGCCGCCCTCCGCAAGCTTGGCACCGTAGCGAGCCGAGCCGTCCACGCACAGGCGCAGGACTTCCCGCTCGGTTGGCCAGCGCGCATAGCCAAGCAGGCTGAACACCACCCGCGCCACCGCCTCGGAACGCGGGGGGGCCGTGTCCGCAGCGGTGCCCTGCGACTGCGCGCAGAGGATGGCGGCGAGGAGGGCCGGCAGCAAGCGCGGCAGGCGCGAATGCTTGCGGCCGTGGCTCGGACTGGCTGGGGCGGTAGCCGTTTGAAGAGGCAAGTGGTGAGGCCTACCAAGTGGTGCAATTGGGGAACGTCGCGGCGCACAACAAGCGATGCGATCTGACCTGGCTAGCACGATCAAGCGCGGATTGCGGCCCGGCGCGAACGCCACCGGACAACCTTGCTAGCCCAAACCCATTAACGGCGCTCCTGCTTTTATATTTACCCCTTATTTCCGGCCCATCGATGCCTGTGACGACAAAGGCGGGCCGGTGACCTGCCGCAGCATCGCCATGGGGCCGAGCCGCTCGATGGCATGCATCTGTGCCTCGTTCCGCACAAAAAACGATCCTGCAAACCCGAGCGTATTGACCGAGATGCCCTCGACGGACTCCGCTGACCTGGGCACGAGCAGCATCCCAAGCGGCGTGACAAGCAGGTTGTATGGCGTGCACGCCTGCGACTCTCCATCCACATCGATCACCCGCACGCCAGCCGCGGCCAGCAGCGCGCGATAGCGCGCAAGTGCGGTACGCGCCAGATCCGGCCCGCGTGCCGCCGGCAAAGCCAGCGGCGCGAATGCATGCGAAAACGCCAACCCCGGCACTGTGCCGACGGCGCCATCGATGCGCGCGGCCGCAAGCAGCGGCGCGATGGGCAACGCCGGGCCTTCGCTGGCAAGCGGCAGCGGCACCAGTTGCAGGTGCTTGTGGCGCTGGCTTGCGCCGGCCGCCGCGCCGCCGTTATAGAAGCCAAGGCCGTCGAACTCGGCCATGCAGGCCAGCAGTGCCTCGAAGTCCGCCAGGTTGAGCAGCGCGTCCTGCGGCTCGAAGCGGCGGGTAACAATCAGCAGGTGATGGTCCAGGACGTTGAACTTGTTCAGCAGCGCAAGATGGGTCTCGGAGATATCGGCGACAAACAGGTCCGGGTCGTAGGGAAGGAACGGGTCGGCGCCCGCCTGGCTGCCGGGAGCGGCGTTGTCATTCTGGCGCGCGTGGCCCTGGTCCCTGTGGCGGTCCTTGCGCGCAAGGCTGGAAACCTGGCGCACCAGGAAGCGCACGCCGCCATCGTCGATGCCCACCTGGAAGGTCTCGATCGGACGCAACGCGCCGCATTGCAAGGCGTGCTCCGTCTGGCGCAGGATGGCCGGCCACAGCGTGCCGGGCTGGAGAGATCGATGTGGCATGGTCTGGCCCAAGGGGTGAATGACTATAGCCGGGGGAGTCTGATCGATCTTATCCCTCGCAGGCAGGGCAGGCTGGAAGTGACACAGCCTTTATTACAATGCGTGGGAGCCACCTTGGAAACGGACGACACCACAGTGGACATCACAGAGGACACCAATGAGCAACGCGGAACAACGGCAGGCACCGGGCAAGCGCTGGCCCCTGCCCGCTCGCATTTACCTGCTGGGCGCCGTGATTCTCGCTGCAGGCTGGATCGCAGGCGTCCTGATCTACCTGTTGGCCGCGAGCGGCGAGGCCGGCGACCTGGCCTACGGCCCCGGGTGGCAGCGGCAATATGATTTCCAGCTCGAACGTATCGGCGGCAAGGCGGCGGTCCTGGCGGCCGAGTTCTCGCAGTGGTTTTCGGATCTGTGGCACGGGCGGCAACTGGCCTTCACCGTGGCGATCCTGTGCACGGGTATCGCGCTGCTGTGCTTCTTGGTTGCGCGTGAGCTGTCCCTGGCCGCGAACCGCGACGACTAAGCGGGATGCGGCGCCAAGCCTTGCAACGTCATCGCGTCATCGCGTCATAGGGTCATCGGGTCATAGCAACGGCAAGCCGGCATTGCGCTTGACCTCGCCCAGGGACAGCATGGATTCCACCGCCGTCACGCCGGGCAATGTGCGCAGCACATCCCGCATGAAGATGCCGTAATCCTCCAGGTCCCGCGCAACCACCAGTAGCAGGTAATCGGCGCTGCCCGAGACGTTATGGCAGGACACGATGCGCGGGATTGCCTGGATCTCGCGCTCGAAGCGGTCGGAAAGCTCACGGCTGTGCACGCCAAAGCGGACCTGCGTGAACGCCATCAGGCCAAGCCCCAGGGCCTGGCGAGACAGCACCGCGCGATAGGCCTCGATATAGCCGTCGGCCTCCAGCCGCTTGAGCCGGCGCGCGCACGGTGTCTCGCTCAGCCCCACGGATTCCGCCACGCTGGCGTTGGTGGCGCGTCCGTCCGCCTGCAGCGCCATCAGGATGGCGCGATCGGTTTTGTCGAGATCCAAAGATAAGCCTCCAATCAATCAGCTATAATTAGCGGATTCCACCAAATTATATGGGTTTTCCCCATAAAATCGCCAGAATTCCCTCCACCCCCTGGGTCATGATGTTGCCCTCGTCACCGCATGCATCATGGTCTCCCTACATTTGCTCCTTACCTTCATCGGCGCCCTGGCCGTGGTCTACGCCTTGCCCGGGCCGGACATGGCACTGGTGCTGCAAACCAGCACCGGCCGGGGCGTCCGCCACGGCCTGGCCACCGTCGCCGGACTGGCCATGGCACGCGCCGCGCATGTCACGCTCTCGGCATGCGGCGTGGCCGCGCTGCTGCGCGCGGCGCCCTGGCTCTACCAGGGCATCCGCGTCGCGGGCGGCCTTTACCTGGCCTATGTGGCCGTCCAGATCTTCCGTAGCCCGGCCTTCGGGATGCACGCCGGCACCGGCACGGCAGCATCGCCGGTGCGGCTGCGCGCCTCCGTTGCCAAGGGCGCGCTCAGCAGCATCCTGAATCCCAAGGCCCTGCTCTTTTGTTCCGTGCTGTTGCCGCAGTTCGTGGATCCGCATGGCGCGCCGGTGTGGTCGCAGGTGCTTGAGCTCGGCGTGGTGCTGGTGCTGACCGGCGTGGCCTTCGACCTGGCATGCGTGTTCGGCGCGCTGCGCCTGACCGGCTGGCTACGCCGGAGCCCGCGCGCGCAGACGGTCCAGCGCTGGTCCTTCTCGGCCGCGCTGCTGGCCTTTGCCGCGCGGATCTCCTTCGAGCAAGGCTAAGCGCAGGACGACTGGACCTACACGCGTGTGACGCCTTTTGCCCACCGGCAACACGGTTCTGGCAACACCAGCGCGAGGTGCTAGCCTTACTAAGCGGCCAGGCACCCTGAGCGCGATCCCTTGTTCCTGGAAACCAGCGTGCCCGGCATCTTTGACCAGACCGTGGTGAACCGGCATGGCAGCGCTATGCACGGCAAGTCGCGTCCTGGCGAGACCACGTTCCAGGTCCGGCGCCCGCCCATGCCGCGAACACCGGCAAACGCGGCCGCCCCCTGACAACCCGGGAGCCGGAACACCATGGATAGCAAGACGCGACCCGCCGCAGCCCCGACCGACGCGCCTGGCGCGGCCAGTCGGCCCATCGATCAGCAAGTGGTGTTCGTCCTGCAGGGCGGAGGCGCGCTGGGCGCCTTCCAGGCCGGCGTCTACCAGGCGCTGCACGAGGCAGGGGTCGAACCCGACTGGGCCATCGGAACCTCCATCGGCGCCATCAACGCCTCGATCGTGGCTGGCAACCGGCCTGCGGATCGCTTGCCGCGCCTGCGGCAGTTCTGGGAGCAGGTGGGCCGCCACGGGCCGCTCGAACTAGCCCGCTTGCTCTCGGGCGGCGACAGCACGATGTCGAACCTTGCCACCCTCACCCAGGGCATCCCCGGCTTCTTCACGCCCAACCCGGCTGCCTGGTTCGGCACCCGCGTGCCGCTCGGGGTGGAGCGCGCCGGCTTTTATTCGGTCTCGCCACTGCGCGACACCCTGCTCTCGCTGGTGGATTTCGCTTACCTTGGCGAGAAACACACGCGGCTCACCGTCGGCATGGTCAATGTCCGCAGCGGCAGGATGTGCTACTACACCAACCGGGACACCGCGCTGAGCGTGGAGCATCTGCTGGCATCCGCGGCGCTGCCGCCGGGCTTCCCGGCGATCCGGATCGACGGCGAAGCATTTTGGGACGGCGGCATCTGCTCCAACACGCCGATCGAAGCCGTGCTCGACGACTACCCGCGCCGCAGCTCCGTGATCTTCGCCGTGCAGCTGTGGCCCCTGCAAGGCCCGGAGCCCGACACCATCTGGGAAGCCATGGGACGGCAGCGGGATATCCAGTACTCAAGCCGCGCCGAGACCCAGCTGGAGCACCAGCGGCAATTGCATCGGCTGCGGCATGTGATCCGCGAACTGGCCAAGCACATTCCCCAGGCGGAGCGCAGCACGCCCGCGGTCGAGGCGTTGCTGGGCTGGGGCTGCCATACCACCATGCATGTGGTCGAGCTCAATGCGCCGTCGTTCAGCGGCGAAGACCTGACCAAGGATATCGACTTCAGCGCCGCCGGCATCGACGCGCGCTGGAACGCCGGCTATGTCCGCGGCAAGCAGGCCATCGCAGCCGCGCCCTGGCGCGGCGCGCTCGATCCGATCGAGGGCATCGCGGTGCATGTGGCGCTGACACCGGCATAGGGGCGTTGACGCCGCGCTGGCACGACGTCCCGGGATTGGGCGCTCACCAGCAAGGCTGGCGCGGGCGCGCTAAGATGGCACCCCTGTTGTCTCACCGGCCTGACGGCCGCCCCGCCACGCACGGGGATCCGCCATCGATTGATCGACCGATCGACGCCCGCGCGCTCCCTGACCAGCCAGGACACATCACCATGGATCTCGAACTTCGCAATCAACGCGTGCTCATCACCGGCGGCAGCCGCGGCATTGGCCTGGCCTGCGCCGCCGGCTTCCTGCGCGAGGGTGCGCGCGTAGCCATCGTTTCGCGCAGCGCCGAGAACCTGGCCAAGGCCTGCGCCAGCCTGGCCGAAGGCGAAGGCGAATACGCCAAGGACGTGGTCGCGGTATCCGCCGACCTGACCGATATCGCCGCGGCCGCGCGCGCGGTGGAGGAGGCAGTGGCAGCGCTTGGCGCCATCGACATCCTGGTGACCTCCGCCGGCGCGGCCAAGCGCCGCCCGCCGGACGAGCTGACCCCGCAGCTGTGGCAGGACGCGATGGCCGCCAAGTACTTCAGCTACATCAACGTGATCGACCCCGTGGTCAAGCGCATGGCGCAGCAGGGGCGTGGCGCCATCGTCAATATCGTGGGCATGGGCGGCAAGCTGGCCAACCCCGCCCACCTGGCGGGCGGCGCGGCCAACGCGGCGCTGATGCTGGCCAGCGCCGGCCTGGCCAACGCCTACGGCAAGCAGGGGGTGCGCGTGAACGCGGTCAACCCGTCGGCCACGCACACCGAACGCCTGCAGCAAGGCATGGAAGTGGATGCGCGCATCGGCGGCACGACCGTGGAGCAGGCATTGGCACGCGCCAACGCGCGTACCGGCCTGGGCCGACTGGCCACGCCGGAGGAGGTGGCGGACGCCGTGCTGTTTCTCGCTTCGCCCCGCGCCAGCTATATTTCGGGCGCCATCCTGTCGGTCGATGGCGCCACCACGCCCATGGTGGTCTGACGCCGCTGAACGCTACCGTACAGACGCGCCCCGCCACGTGTGCGATTGTCAGGCCACAGTCTGCGCAAGGAGCGTGTCATGAACAGCATCGTCTGGTTGGTAGGCGCGGTGGTCATTGTCCTGTTTGTACTCGGCTTTTTCGGCCTGAGGTAACCGCGGGCCGCGACACCAGTTCGATATAGCGTCGAATGGTCGCGGCCTTCTCGTACTGGCGCGACATCAGCGACAGATACGACGTCACCTCCAGGCCCGCGATATCCCGGTAGACAAGGCTGGGCAGGCTGATGTGGCCGGCCACGGCGTTGGGGACAATCGCCACACCTTCGCCCAGCGACACCAGCGTCAGCACCGCCACCAGCCCGCCCGGCTGCGGGCCCAGCCTGGGCACGAAGCCGCCCTGCTCGGCGGTGGACAACGTGCCCGATACCTGTTCGGGAAGAATGAATGTCTCCGCCTTGAGATGCGCGGGCTGGATCTCGGCCAGGCCGCACAGCCATGAGTCGCTGTGCAGCGCGAGGATAAACCCTTCCGGCGCCAGCGGCAGCGCGTCCACGCCCTCGGGCAGGTTCATCGGGGAGCGGATATAGGCGATGTCGACCTGCCCATCCCTGACCTGCTCGGGCAGCGAGCCCATGGGCGCCTCGCGCACCAGCAGCTGCACATCGGGGCAGGCCTTGCGGAATGCCGCGACCTGCCGCTGGAGCACGCCCGAGTAGGCCGCCGAGGCGACATAGCCCACATGGATCTTGCCCGTCTCGCCACGCGCCTCGCGCTGCGCGCGCAGTTGCGCTGCCTCGAACTGCGCCACCACGGCTTGCGCCTCCGCCAGCAGTACCTCGCCGGCCGGCGTCAACGCCACCGAGCGCTGGTTGCGCTCGAACAGGCGAATGCCAAGGCTGGCTTCCATCTCCTGGATCTGGCGGGTCAGCGTCGGCGTGGAAATGCCGAGCCGCGCGGCGGCGCGGGTGAAGTGCAAGTCCTGGGCTACCGCGATGAAGTAGCGAAAGTGGCGCAGTTCCATCGGTTTGCTGTT
This sequence comes from Cupriavidus sp. UME77, assembly GCF_014170355.1. Taxonomy (NCBI): domain Bacteria; kingdom Pseudomonadati; phylum Pseudomonadota; class Betaproteobacteria; order Burkholderiales; family Burkholderiaceae; genus Cupriavidus; species Cupriavidus sp. UME77. Next base: position 17,191 of record NZ_LZZU01000070.1, on the reverse strand, counting down.
TTACCTTCCAAGTGCTTTCTGATTTGCTTTCTGATTATTAGCTGCAAGGCAACAAAATAGCACGGCCGGCGCAACAACGCGCGGCCCTGCCCGCCGTATCCTAGCCCGCATCTCATCAAGGAATGCGACAGGAAGCGACGACATGCGGCACAAGACGAATCGGCACCCACGGCCTGCCGGGCACAGCACATCCAGATTTATTTCATTTCAGGCAATATCGCCGGCGGGGCAGTATGGGCGGGAGCCGGCATGAGCGGCATGAACTCGCGCGCCGCGCTGCTGACCGCCTCGGGCGCCTGCGCGCTGATCGTCCTGGACACCAACATCGTGGCTGTCACGCTGCCGCGTATCGCGAGCGACCTGCATGCCACGTTCTCCGATATCGAGTGGGTGGTCAGCGCCTACATGCTGACCTTTGCCGGCGGCCTGCTGCCCGCGGGCAGCCTGGCCGACAAGTTCGGCCGCAAGCGCATGCTGCTGACCGGCCTGGCGGTCTTCATGCTGGCCTCGCTGGGCTGCGGCCTGGCGGGGAGTAGCCTGGCGCTGAACCTGGCGCGCGCCGTCAAGGGCGTGGGCGCGGCCATGCTGCTGACCTCCGCGCTGGCGACCATCGCGCACGCCTTTCACGATGAGCGCGAGCGCGCCCGGGCGTGGGCCTTCTGGGGCGCGTGCATGGGTGTGGCCATGCTGGTAGCCCCCGGCCTTGGCGGCGTGATCAGCCAGGCGTTGGGATGGCGCTGGGTGTTCCTGCTGAACCTGCCGGTCGGCATCCTGCTGGGTGCCATGGTGCTGCGGCATATCGCGGAGTCGCGCGACACGGGCGCGGCGCGCATCGACCTGTGGGGCGGGCTATGCTTTTGCGGCAGCCTGTGCCTGATGATCTGGGCCCTGATCGAGGCCAACCGCATTGGCTGGGGCGAACCCCACACCCAGATGCGGCTGGCCGGCGGGGCCGTGCTCTTCGCGCTGTTTATCGGCGTGGAGCGCATCCAGCGCCGGCCCATGGTGGACCTCACGCTGTTGCGCAATCCGCGCCTGATCGGCGCCTTGCTCGGCATGGCCGCCTATGCCGCCTGCGCCCAGGTGATGATGACCTTGATCCCGCTATACCTGCAGACGGGCCTCGGGTTCTCGGCGATCGCCTCAGGCGCCGCCATGCTGCCGTTTGCGCTGACCATGCTGATCTTTCCGCGCATCGGCGTGCGGCTGTCGGGACGGCTGGACGCACCGTCGATGCTGGTGTTCGGGCTCGTGCTGGTCGGCCTCGGCAACCTGCTCAGCGCGTGGGCAGCCGTCACCATGTCCTACCTGCCTTTCGCGCTGGCCATTGCCGTCACCGGCAGCGGCGCGGGGCTGCTCAACGGCGATACGCAGAAGAACATCATGGCCTGCATGCCGCGCGAGCGCTCCGGCATGGCGTCCGGCATCAGCACCACCACGCGGTTCAGCGCGATCGTGCTGTCCTTCGGCTTGCTCGGCGGCCTGCTCGCCTACCGTACCCAGGCCGCGTTCGACACGGCGCTGCATGCGCATGAGGAAAGCTCGGGGATAGTGCCCGGCCTGGCCGCGCACATCATCCCGCGCGTGGTGGCCGGCGACCTGCACGGCGCGATGGCCGATGTGCAAGCACCGCTGCGCAGCGTGCTGGAGCCGCTTGCGCGCACTGCCTTCGCGGATGGCTTCGCCTGGATTCTTTGCGTGGCCGCCGGGGTTGCGCTGCTCAGCGCCGTCCTGGTGCGCCTGCTGATGAAAGACGAATCGCCAGCGCGCCAGCCAGTGCGTGTGGAAGTGCCGGCGCGCCGCTAAAGCGCGCCGTGCCAACCACTCAATCGATCGTCATGTGCGCGTCGTGCACGATCTTGCCAAGGCGCTGCTTCTCGTCCTGCACAAAACGCGTGAACTCCACCCGCGTGCCCGACACGGGGCGGTAGCCATAGGTCTCGAGCTGCGCGCGCAGGCCAGCATCGCCCTGGAACGCGGCCTGCGTGGCCTGCGCGATGCGGTCCAGGATCGGCGCCGGCGTGCCCTTGGGCGCATAGATGCCGCCCCAGTGCTCCATGCGGATGCCTGCGAAACCTTGCTCCGCCGTGGTGGGCACGTCCGGCAACGCCTGCGCGCGCTTGTCGTCGGTCACCGCCAGCGCGCGCAGCTTGCCGCCGCGCAGGAAGCCAAGCACGCCAACCGGGGCTTCGGACGCCAGGTCGATCTGGCCGCCGATGACCGCGTTAAGCGTTTCCGAGCCGCTCTTGTAGTGCACCAATGTCACTGGCACGCCGAGCGCGGTCTCCACCATCTCCGCCACGAAATGCCCGGTGCTGCCGGCGCCGGCCGTGCCGAACGTGATGCCGCCCTTGGCCTTGCCGTAGGCCTGCAGCGCCTTCAGGTCCTTGATATCCTTGCGCGAGACACCGGCGCCCACCACCATGACCGACGGCGCCGCATTGGTGCTGACCACAGGCACGAGGTCGCTGTCGGCGTAGGGCATCTTCGCACGCAACAGCGCGTTGGCGACCGCACCATTGCCGGCGATCAGCAGCGTATAGCCATCGGGCGCGCTTTTGGCGACAAATTCGGCGCCGATGATGCCGCCGGCACCCGCCTTGTTGTCCACGATCACGGTCTGGCCCAGCTGCCGGCCAAGCGCCTGCGCGATCAGCCGCGTGGTGATGTCGCCCGGGCCGCCGGCCGAGAATGGCAGCACCAGGCGGATCGGCCTGTCCGGCCAGTGCGCCTGGGCAACTGCCGACAGGCTGGATAGGGCCAGCATCGCGCATGCTGCCATCCTGGCCAGCACGGCACGCCGGGGGAATCGTTGGGTCATGTCTCACTCCTGGTGTTCTTTGTTGTCGGCAGGCACTCAGTCGAACGCGCAACCCACCGGTGGCGCAAGCAGGGCGAGCAAGTCGCGCACGTCGTCGAGCTGCTCAAGATCCCGCACCATGCGCTCGATGGCTTGCTGCCGCTCCGGTGCAATCAGCCCATCCGTCAGGGCCCTGTACTTCGCGGCCACTTCGTCGCTCGATTGCGGCGCTTCGATGGCGCGCGATGCCGTGCGATTGACCTCGATGCGCTGAGCGTCGGTGAAGGTCACGGCCAGACGCACGCGCCCGCGTGCCCGTTGCCCACCTGCGTCGAAGGCGGGGTCGTGGCGCACGGCGATACGCGGCAGCAACGCCCAGATGTCGTCGGCATCGATGCGCGCCGGCGCGAACTGCGGCACCAGCGCCGCGCCGTCCAGCACCGCCACCGCAAGCGCGTAGCCGATGTTCATCTGCGCGCCGATTGGCGTCAGCGGCCGCTGCGGCACCCACCAGCCATGGTGATAGACGGCATGCGACACATCCACCTCGATGGCGGCGATCTCCCCTGCCTTGAGCGTGCGCTGCGCGCCCACGTCGAACAGCGCATCGAGCGGCGCGTGGATGCCACCCATGGCCGCGTAGGGCTTGATGACGATGCGCTCGACTTCCCAACGCTCGCCCAGGCCATCGGTGATCTGCGAGGCGTCCGGCGCATGCCCTTCGCCGAACGTCGAGAGAAAGCCGCCGTACTCGCGCTCGAACACGCGCTTGATGCCGGTGTAGCCGCCCGCCGCCAGCACCGCCGCGTAGAGCCCGTTGCGCGCGGCGAAGCCGTGGTGCATGCGCTTGCACATGGCCTCGTACTGCGCCGCCATCAGCCCGGCCGACTGCGTGCCGGCCAACCCCAGCGCATCCTCAAAACGCGCGGCATCGAGCCCCAGCAGCTTGCCCACCGCTGCGGCGGCCGCGTGCGTGCCGAACACCGATCCCGAATGCCAGCCGCGCGACAACATCTGCGCACCGTGCAGAGCCATGCCCACACGCGGGCCCACCTCATAGCCCGCCATGGCCGCTTCCAGGAAGCGCCGCCCGCTGACGCGGCTCTCGCCTTCGGATGCTGCCCACAGCGCGGGCAGCACGAGCGAGGCGCTGTGCAGCGGCCCGAGCGGATGGTAGTCGTCGAGCTCAAACCCCTGGATAAAGGTGCCATTGAGCAGCGCGGCGCCCGGCGCGCTGGTGCGCGCCCCCCAGCCGACGATGGTCCGGTCCCCCTGCCCCTCCATCTGGCGGACGATGTTGGCAGCGGTGCGCGACCACGGCAACTGTGCACCGACGATGGCACAGCCGATGCCGTCCAGCGTGAGCGCCTTGGCGCGCTCGCGCGCGGTGGCGCTGGCTTGCTCCAGCCGGAAGGCGGCCAGCCATTGGGCGAGCCTGCCGGTGGGCCCGTCGGGATCGGTTGGCGGCATGGGTGTGGAGCGCTGATTCTGGTCCTGATCCTGGTTTTGCATGGTGTGTCTGTCTATGTGGCGTTACGTGAGGCTACGAGGAGCTACGTGGAGCTACGTGGAGAATGGCGCAGTCGGCCGGCAGTCGGCCCCCTTACTCGAATGGATACTGCTTGACCAGCGCCCCCAGGCGCTCGCTTTCCTGGCGTACCTGCGCGGCAAACTCGGCCGGCGAATTCACCACCAGCTCGGCGCCCGCGGCGGCGACGGTCCGTTGCACTTCCGGATCCTTCACGGCCTCGCGCAGCGCGGCGACAATGCCCTGCGTGATCGCCGCCGGGGTGCCCTTGGGCGCGAACAGGCCATACCACGTGACCGACTGGAACTGCGGGTAACCGGCCTCGGCCGTGGTAGGCACATCAGGCAGCGCGGCGGCGCGCTTGCGCCCCTGCGTGGCAAGGATCTTCAGCGTGCCCGCCTTGTAGTGCGGCAGCGCGGCAGTGATGCCGGTGAACGCCAGGTTGACATTGTTGGCGATCAGGTCCGTGACGATGGCGCCAGTGCCACGGTAGTTGACGATAATGAGGTTGGGCAAGCCAGCCTCCGCCGCCAGTTGCTTGCCGGAGATGCGCGCGAGACTTTCGCCGGTGCCAAGCGAACAGGTCTTGGCTACGGTCTTGCAGTACTGCACGAGTTCCGCGAACGTCTTCACGGGCAGCTTGGCGCTGGCCACCACCGCGGCGGGCGACTGCGAAATCGCCGTGATGGGGTCGAGCCGCGCCAACGGGTCGATGCCCTTGAGCCCGGGCGTGTACCTGGTGACCACGATAGCCGGCACCTGCAGCAGCACGGTGTAGCCATCGGGCTTCGCCTCCATCACGCGCCGCGTGCCAATCAGGCCGTCGGCGCCGGGCAGGTTCTCCACCACCACCGGCTGGCCCCAGAGCACGCCAAGCGACTTGGACACCGCGCGTGCGGTGGCGTCGGTACCGCCGCCGGCGCTATAGGGGACTACCAGTGTGACAGGACGGTCCGGGCGCCATGCGCCGGGGCTGGCGGTAAGGCTGGCGGCGGAGGCTAGCGTGGCGGCCGACAGCAGTGCCGCGCCGATGGCGAGCGGGCCGACGGCTCGGCGCCTGGTTCGTGGTTGGATCAGGGATGGCATGTTGTCTCCGTATTTTCTGGTGGTAACCCGTGGTGTTTCCGGCTAGCCGTGCGAGCACTCAAGCCGGCGCGACGTTCGCCGGAGTCAGCGGCCGGCCACGCCAGTCGCGCTGGAACACACCATCGAGCCGGCCCCGCGCGATGGCATGCACGCGCAGCCACGCCAACAGCGCTTCGCGCGCAAGACCGGCTGGCGGTTCGGCGGCAAGCGCGAACAGCTGGAACACGTAGCGATGTGGCCCGTGCCCCGGCAGGGGCCGCGGGCCGTCGTAAGCTGCATTGCCCAGCCCGTTGACGGCCAGTGTCACGCCGGCCGGCAACGGCGCGCGCGACAGTGCACCTTCGGCCAGCGCGCCGACCGAGGCCGGGCCCCAGGCAAGCGCGTGCACGATGGCGTAAGCCAGCGGCACATCCGGATCCTCGACCAGCAACAGCCAGTGCGTGGCCGTTGCCGGCAATCCCGTCCAGGCCAGCGCGGGCGAGCAGTTGGCGCCCACGCCCGCGTGGCGCACGGGCATCGCGCCGCGATCGGCAAACGACGCGCTATGCAGCGCCAGCGTCTGGGGCAATGCCGCCAGCACGGCGTCGCTGCTCGCCAGGCTGCCATCGCCCGCGTGGCGTCCGCGCAGCAGCAGGCCGGCTGCGCGCAGCAACAGTGGATGCCGCAACCGGGCGTTCATGCCGCGTCTTGCCGGCGCACCGTCCAGGCCCAGGGCCGGCGGGTGCGATCGGCTTGTTGCCAGGCACGGATCAGCGCATCGTCCTTGAGCGTAAGGCCGATATCGTCCAGCCCGTGCAGCAGGGCTTCACGACGCAGCGCGTCGACGGGAAACGCAACGGTCGCGCCATCGGGCGCGGTCAGCGTGGCGCTCGCCAGGTCCACGCGCACCGGCGCGCCGCTTGCGCATTGCGCGGCCAGCGCTTGCACCGTTTCGGCGGGGAGCTGGATCGGCAGCACGCCATTCTGGAAGCAGTTGTTGTAGAAGATATCGCCATAGCTCGGCGCGATCACGCAGCGCACGCCCAGGCCCATCAGCGCCCACACCGCGCCCTCGCGCGAGGACCCGCAGCCAAAATTGGCGCCGGCCAGCAGTACCGGCGCGCCGCGAAACGCCGGCTGGTTGAACGCGCAGCCCGGGTCCTCGCTGCCATCGGCGCGGTAGCGCAGCGCTTCCAGCGCGTAGGGGCCGAGTTGCTCGCGCGGCAACGCGGTGAGCCGCTCGATGCGGATGATCACGTCGGTGTCGACGTTGGCGCGCAGCAGCGGCACGGCAGCGCCCGTAACGACCGTAAAGGGTTGCATGGTCATGTGAGTTTCCGTACGTCGGCAATGCAGCCTGTGACCGCGGCGGCGGCGGCCATCGCGGGGCTGGCAAGATGGGTGCGGGCACCTGGCCCCTGACGCCCGACAAAATTGCGGTTGGAGGTGGAGACCGAGCGCTGGCCGGGCGGCACCTGCTCGCCGTTGGCGGCCACGCACATACTGCAGCCGGGCTCGCGCCAGGCAAAGCCCGCCTCCTCGAACACGGCGCGCAGCCCTTCGGCCTCGGCCGCGCGCTTGACGTTCTCCGAGCCCGGCACCACCCAGGCGGTCACGCCCGGGGCCACGCGCCGCCCGCGCGCCACCGCGGCCGCTGCGCGCAGGTCGGACAGGCGCGAGTTCGCGCAGGAGCCGATAAAAACCCAGTCCACCGGCGTACCGGCGATGGGAGCATTGGGTGCCAGGCCCATGTAATCCAGCGCGGCGCCAATGGCGGCACTGGCCGCCTGGTCGCTGGCGGCGGCCGGATCGGGGATATGCCCGTCGATCGCTATCGCGTGCTCGGGGCTGGTGCCCCACGTGATGGTGGGCGCCACGGCGGCGGCGTTGATCACCTCTTCGCGATCGAACACGGCACCGGCATCGGTGGCGAGCGTGCGCCAGTACTCGGCCGCGCCGTCGAACTGCGCGCCGGTGGGCGCATACGGGCGGCCGCGCAGCCATTCGATGGTGCGCGCATCGGGCGCCACCATGCCAAAGCGCGCGCCCAGCTCCACGCTCAGGTTGCACAGCGTCAGGCGCCCTTCCACTTCCAGCGCTTCGATGGCCGTGCCGGCAAACTCGATGGCATAGCCGCCGCCAGCCGCCGCGCCGAGGCGGCCGATGATATGCAGCGCCAGATCCTTGGCGGTGATGCCCTCGGGCAGCACGCCGTCACATCGGATGCGCATGCGCCGCGGCTTTTGCTGGCGCAGCGTCTGCGTGGCAAGCGCGTGCGTGCTCTCGGACGAGCCAACGCCGAAGGCCATCGCGCCCAGGCCGCCATTGGTGCAGGTATGGCTGTCGCCGCAGATGACCGTCAGGCCGGGCAGCACGATGCCAAGCTCCGGGCCCATCACGTGGACGATGCCCTGCCCCGGCTGGCCAAGATCGAACATCGTCACACCCGCCGCGGCCGAGCGATCGCGCAGCGCTGACCACAGGCGCGCGCCCGGCACATGGGTATTGCCATCGCGCCCGGGCTGGCTGGAGACGGCGTGGTCCGGCGTGGAGAACACCAGCGCCGGATCATGTAGCGGCAAGCCGCGCGCCGCCACCTCGGCCAGCGCCGGCGGGCCGGAAAGATCGTGCAGCAAGTGACGGTCGATGTGCAGCAGCGCCCAGCCATCGCCGAGCTCGCGCACCACATGCGCGTCCCAGAGCTTGTCAAAGAGAGTGCGCGCCATCGTCAAGCCTTTGCGCTTGCCGGCGCGTCGGGGTTGGTGGCGCGCTCGCCGGCATTGAAACGCTGGCGCAGGCTGTCCCATTCATCGGCGCCGAAGCGGCGGAAGGTCTGCCCCACGCTGGCCGATACGCCCGGCGCGGTAAAGGTGGCCTTGAGTTCGGCCAGCGCTTCGTCGCCCGCCTGGATCGCGGCCTTGAGCATCAGGCCCGGCAGGATGGCCACTTTATAGCCCATGACCTCGGCCTCGCGCAGGTCGAAGATCGGCGTGCGGCCGCCGGGCACCACGTTCAGCAGGCAAGGGCCGCGCACCAGCCGCGGCACTGCCGCGACTTCCTCGATGGTCTGCGCGGCTTCCACGAAGGCCAGGTCCGCGCCAGCTTCCAGCGCGGCGTTGGCGCGCCAGATGGCCTCTTCCAGCCCGAGCATGGCGCGCGCATCGGTGCGCGCGATGATGACGAAATCCGGCGTGCGGCGCGCCTGCACCGCAGCGCGGATCTTGGAGACGAACTCCGCGCGCGAGACCACCTCCTTGCCATCCAGGTGGCCACAACGCTTGGGCGCAACCTGGTCCTCGATATGGATCGCCGCCACGCCACGGGCCTCGTACTCGCGCACGGTGCGGGTAACGTTGAGCTGATTGCCGTAACCGGTGTCGGCGTCGGCAATCAGCGGGATCGACACGGAGCGCGCCATCACCGCGGCGTTTTCAACCATCTCACTCATCGTCAGCAGCCCGAAATCAGGGAAGCCGCGCGCCGCCGACGTGCCGGCGCCGGTCATGTAGCAGGCGGAGAAGCCGGCCTGCTCGATCAGGCGCGCGCCGATGGCGTCGTAAGCGCCGGGCGCGATGATCATGCCGGGCGCCTGCAGGCACTGGCGAAGGATAGTTGCGAGGGTCATGGACGGGTCCTGTGTGCTTGCGGTGAGTGACGGAATGCGTGCGGAGTGAGCATCACCGCGGCGGGGAACGGGTTGTCGACCGTCACGCAGTGTTTATGTGTTTATATTCTAGATACAACTTACCGGTTCCGTCAAGAATCGGGAAATTCGCCGCTGGACCGTTGTGCTATGCTGCCCACGCCACTAAACCGTCACCTCATGCCGCGCACGACCGACTCCCCTTCGACGCTGGGCCATATGCCCGGCACCTCACTGCACCGGCAGCTCTTTCTCGTGCTGCGCGACGAAATCACGCGCGGCGTCTATGCGGAAACGGGGGCTTTGCCAAAAGAAGAAGCACTGTGCGAGCGCTTTGGCGTCTCGCGCATCACGGTGCGGCGGGCGCTATCCGAGCTGGCAGCGCTGGGGCTGGTGGAGCGGCGCCATGGCCTTGGCACCTTTGTGCGGGCGGACATGCCGGCGGGGCGCAGCAGCCCGAGCCTTAGCGTGATCGACGGCCTGCGCAAAGCGGCACTGGAGACGGACGTCGAGGTCCTTGAGGTGACCACCGCCGTGCCGCCGGCGGACATTGCCCAACTGCTGCAGCTTGCCCCGGGCGAACAAGCCGTGCACGCGCTGCGCCTGCGCAGCATCAAGGGCACGCCGGTGATGCTGACGGATGCATGGGTTCCCGCCGCACTGGGCAAGCGCGTGTCGGCAGCGGCGCTGCGCAAGCACGCGCTCTACGAGATCCTGATGGCGCAGGGAGTGAAGTTTGGCCGCGTGGTACAGGAAATCACGGCCCAGGCGGCCGACCCCGCCTATGCGGGCTGGCTGCGCACGGAGGTTGGTGCGCCGCTGCTCAAGCTGGTGCGCCTGCTGCATGACCCGGAGTCGCGGCCGGTCCAGTACATCACGGTGCATATGTCCCCGGAACGCAGCCGCATCCTGATGGATATCTCGGCGGACAAGGTCAACACGCTAAGCGCCGGCCAGTTCGTCCACGACGTGCCGCGCGGCTAAGCGCATGGCCCTGGCGTTCACTGGCTAGCCCTGCTGCTCGATGGCATCGACGCGGCTGGGGTAGAAGGCCACGTGGTCCTTGATGGCCTCGACGGCGGCATACGGTGCCTCGTAGGTCCATGCCGCATTGACCGATCGCTCACCGCCCGCAGGGATGCTGTAGTAAGCGCAATCGCCTTTGTACGGGCAGTAGGTGGCGTGGTCCGTGCGGGCCAGCAGCGACATATCGACATCCTTGCGCGGAATGTACTGCACCGCCGGGTAGGATGCCTCGCGCAGCGTGAGCGCGCTGCGGGTGTCGGCAACGACGGCGCCGCCGAGCGTCACGACGACGCGCGCGGGGTTCGCCTCGATCACGATCGGATGATCGGGCCCCGGGATCTTGATGGGCTTGCTGGTCATGGCTGGGCTTCCTGATGGATTGCAGGGCCCACCAATACTACGCGTGAACCCGCCGGCTTGCCCGGCATCAAGATGCGCCTTGCACCGCCCTGCGCAGCGCCGCCTGCGCCAGCAGCCGCGTGGAATCCAGCGTCGGCAGTGGCGAATTAGCGTCGTTCACGATCAGCGGGATTTCCGTGCAGCCGAGTACAACAGCATCGCAACCCTGCGACTTCATCCGCCCGATAACCCGCTGGAAGTAAGTGAGTGCTTCCGGGGTGGCGATGCCGCCCACCAGTTCGTCCATGATGATGCGATTGATTTCATCGCGCTCGGCGGGCTCTGGCCGCATGAAGCCGAGCCCGCGCGCGGCAAGCTTTTCGGGGTAGACCTCGCTGTCGACAAGCCAGCGCGTTCCCGTCAGGCCCAGGCGGGTGAAACCGCGCTCCGCCGCGCTCTCGGCGACCACCTCGGCGATATGCAGCCAGGGCCGCGGCGAACGCGCCGCCACGTACGGCAGCGCCTGGTGAATGGTGTTGTCGGGACAGATCAGGAAATCCGCGCCCATGCCAGCGAGCTTGCTGGCAGAGGTGAGCATCAACTCACCTACGGCCCGCCAGTCGCCGCGATCCAGGTGCTTGACGTACTCGGCAAGCGACGGGGTGTGCATGGATATCTCGGGATGCGCATGCGGCCCGAGCAGCCGCGCGCCCTCCATGCAGATGGTCCGGTAGCAAAGCGCGGCGCCTTCGGCGGAGCAGGCAACGATGCCGATATGCTGGGTCATGACGGTTGGCTCCATGCGACGTCACGTCAAATCACGGGATCATGCGCGGCGGCTGATTCAGCCGCCGCGCACCGAGCTGGTAAAGCAAGTTAGCGCTGGCTCAGCCTGCCACGCGCGGCTTCACACGTCCCGCCGCATCCTTGGCGCGCACGCGGGCCGCTTCCACGTCGGCGTCATACGCCAGCGCCACGCCCATGCGGCGCTTGGTGAAGCTCTCCGGCTTGCCGAACAGGCGCAGCTCGGTCTGCGGCACGCGCAGCGCCTCGTCCACGCCGTCGAACACCACGCCCTTGGCATCCACGCCGCCGTAGATCACCGCACTGGCGCCCGGGCTCTTGAGCGCGGTGCTGACCGGCAGGCCGAGAATGGCGCGCGCGTGCAGCTCGAACTCGTTCTGCCACTGGGTGATCATGGTCACCATGCCGGTGTCATGCGGACGCGGGCTGACTTCGCTGAACCAGACCTGCTCGCCCTTGACGAACAGTTCCACGCCGAACAGGCCTTGCCCGCCCAGGTTGGCGGTGACGGCCTGCGCAATCTGCTGGGATTTTTGCAGCGCGGCCGGATGCATCGGATGCGGCTGCCAGCTTTCCACGTAATCCCCGCTGACCTGCACGTGGCCGATCGGCTCGCAGAACTGCGTTTGCACCTGGCCGTCGGCGCCGATCGCGCGCACCGTCAGCAGCGTGATTTCGTAGTCGAAGTCGATGAAACCCTCCACGATCACGCGGCCGTGGCTGACACGGCCACCGGCCATGGCGTAGTCCCATGCGGCCTTGACGTCGGCGGGGCCGTCGATCTTGCTCTGGCCCTTGCCGGAGCTGCTCATCACCGGCTTGACCACGCACGGGTAGCCGATGCCGGCATCGATGGCCGCCTGCAGCTCCTCCAGCGAGTCGCAGAACTTGTAGGGGCTGGTGGGCACGCCGAGCGTCTCCGCGGCCAGGCGGCGGATGCCTTCACGGTCCATGGTCAGGCGGGCCGCGCGCGCCGTGGGGATGACGCGCACCACGCCGGCGGCTTCCAGCGTCTCCAGCATCTGCGTGGCAATGGCCTCGATCTCCGGCACCACCAGGTCCGGCTTCTCGGCCTCGATCAGCGCCTTGAGCTGGTCCGGGTCGCTCATGGAAATAGTGCGCGCATGGTGCGCCACCTGCTGGCCGGGCGCATCGGCATAGCGGTCCACCGCAATCGTTTCAACGCCGAGGCGTTGCAGCGCGATCAGGACTTCCTTGCCGAGCTCGCCGGAGCCCAGCAGCATGACTTTGGTCGCGCCAGGCGAGAGAGGGGTGCCGATAGTGGTCATGTGGGACCCTTGGGATCAAGTAAAAACAGCGATTGTACGTGGACCGAAAGAGCCCGCCCAGGCGGGCCGGCAAGCCGGCCCAGGAGGCATGCGAGCCCGGTGAGGCTTTCGCCACATCGACGCGGCCTTGACACCAAACCCGCGTAGAATCCGGCTCAGTGAATTTACCAATGGGTCGGGTTTCATCGACCTGAATACACACAGGGATCGGACAATATGCAAGCATGGTTGAAAGTCGGCTGTACCGTTGCATTCGTCGGCGTACTCGCGCTGTCGGGCTGCAAGAAAAAACATGACGCGGCTGCGCCGGCCGCCGATCAGGCCGCAGCTCCCGTGGCCGCATCACCGGCTCCTGCCGCCGCATCGGCCACAGCCCCGGCCGCCGCCAGGTTCGATATCGCGAGCGTGCCGATGTCCACTGCCGAGCTGCCGCCCTTCCCCTATATCGATTGGCCAAGCGGGCTGATCGACGGCCACAAGTTTGTCAAAAGCTCCGAATTCGACCGCATCTACGTGATCGCCGGCAGCCAGCTCCTGCCGGTCGAAGGACGCTACGAAAACCGGCATTTCATGAACTCGGACGCGAAGCTGTCCGACCTCGCCGCGCAACGCAATTACGAAACGGTCATCAAGGCGCTGGGCGGCGTCAAGGTCAGCGCCATGCTGCCGACCAACCCCGCCATGCTGGCCCAGAACAACAACGACCTGGGCGACCTGGTCGTCAACAAGTTGCGCGCGGCGATGAGCCCCGACAGTTATGACTACTACCTGATCCGCAAGCCGGAAGGCAACGTCTGGATCGGCCTGCTTGTCGGTGGCGGCTACACCCAGATCATCACGGTCACGGAAGGCCAGATGAAGACCGTGGTGGGCCTGGTCAAGGCCGACGACATGCAAAAGGCACTCGATGAAAAGGGCCATATCGCGCTCTACCTGAATTTCGATACCGACAAGGCGGCCATCCGCCAGGACGACCAGCCGGTGATCGACGAAATCGGCAAGCTCCTGGACAAGGCGCCTACGCTGAAGCTGTCGATCGATGGGCATACCGACAATGTCGGCGATGAAAAGCACAATCAGCAATTGTCCAGGAAGCGCGCCGAAGCCGTAGCCGCCGCACTGATTGCAAAGGGTGTCGACAAGTCCCGCGTGCGTGCCGAGGGCTTTGGCGCCAGCAAGCCGATTGCCGACAATGCCAGCGAGGAAGGCCGCGGCAAGAACCGGCGGGTGGAACTGGTGCGCGTGGCTGCCTGAGGACGGGCCTTGCCGAAATCCGCGGAGCCAATACACTAGGTCAGTCGGCCTGCGCTCGGCAGGCCTCCCTACCGGGCTAACCAACCATAACCAGGAATGGCCATGAAAATTGATCTCACGGGCAAGATCGCCCTAGTTTCAGGCTCCACCGCCGGCATCGGCTTCGCAACGGCCAAGGGCCTCGCCGGCGCGGGCGCCAGCGTCATCCTCAACGGGCGCAGCGAGGCTACGGTGGACAAGGCCCTGCAAGCGCTGCGCGCCGCCGTTGCCGGCGCTGACGTGATGGGCTTCGTCGGCGACCTTGTCGACCCCGAGGTCTGCGCCCGCCTGGTGGCGGCCCATCCCCGGGTGGATGTGCTGGTAAATAACCTTGGCATCTTCCAGCCGCAGGACTTCTTTGAGACGCCCGACAGCGAGTGGACCCGCTTCTTCGAAACCAACGTCATGTCGGGCGTGCGGCTGTCACGGGCCTATGCGCCATCGATGGCCGAGCGCAAATGGGGACGAATCGTGTTCGTCTCGTCGGAATCGGCACTGAATATCCCCGTCGACATGATCCACTACGGCTTTTCCAAGACCGCGCAACTGGCAGTCTCGCGCGGGCTGGCCAAGCGGCTTGCCGGTACCGGCGTGACCGTCAACGCGGTACTGCCCGGCCCCACGCTCTCGGAGGGCGTCACCGACATGCTCAAGGATGCCATGGCAAGCTCGGGGCAATCCGCCGAAGCCGTGGCAGCGGACTTCGTCAAGACACACCGTTCCACCTCGATCATCCAGCGTGCCGCCAGCGTCGAAGAAGTCGCCAACATGATCGTCTATGCCTGCTCCCCGCAAGCCTCGGCCACCACCGGCGCCGCATTGCGCGTGGACGGCGGGGTCGTGGATACGATCGCCTGAGCCCTGCGTGCAGCGTTCCTCGCGCGGCCATGTGGCCGCGCCCGCCGGCCGTTCCCGACGCTTGCGCTTCGCACCGAATCTGTATAGGCTGAACTACGATTCAATCTATCTTAGTTAAGCCATGTCCCACATCAGCACGGGCGTCGAATACGGACTGCACTGCCTCCTGTTCCTCGCCGACCCAACGGCAAGCGTCAAGGAAGCCAGCGTGCGCGACCTGGCCGAGCTGCAAGGCGTCCCTGCCGAATACCTCGCCAAATTGTTCACCAAGCTGGCCAAGGCCAACCTGGTCGTGGCGACCGAAGGCATTCGCGGCGGCTTCTCGCTGGCGCGGCCGGCCGCATCGATCACGGTCATGGATGTCGTGCAAGCTATCGACGGCGACAAGGCGCTGTTCGACTGCCGCGAGATCCGCGAGCGCTGCGCGCTGTTCGATGCGTCGCCGCCCGCCTGGGCCACCCGTGGCATCTGCTCCATCAATGCCGTCATGCAGGCGGCAGAAAAGGCCATGTGGCAGGAACTGGCCAAGCACACGCTCGCCGATCTCGCCGCGCGGACCCTCGTCAAGGCACCGGCCAACTTCGGCCCGCACGTAGTGCGATGGCTTGCCGACCGTGCCACCCACCGGCGTGGCGAGCGCGATACGGCAGACAAAGGCTAGGCCGGGTGCGCGCGATTCCGGCCAGCCAACGCAGCGGATTTACGCTACCACGGTGCGATCGGGATTGGCCGCGGCCAGTGCCTGCGCGCGATCGGCGCTGGGCGGATAAATCCATTCGGAATTAATCCGGCCCTTCAGCGCCTTGGCGTCCGCGCCAACGAGCTTGACTTCACGCTCCCAGCCCTCGGTGTAGACCGCGCCCCACGGGCCCAGGTCCAGGCACGTGACGTACCTCGGCTGGCGGTAGGGAATCGGTGCGAGGCCGAGCAGGTCCGCAGCAACGTTGTGCCCCGCCGAGCGGCCAAGGTTCATCGCGTGCTGGCACGACATCGCGGCATAGTTGCCGTCATCGTCCGTGGCGGCATACGCGACATCACCGGTGGCGAACACGGCATCCACGCCCTTGACGCGCAGGTTGCTATCCACATGCAGGCGACCGAATGCATCGCGCTGCGCGGGGATCTGCTGCGTGAGCGCGCTGGCGCGCACGCCTGCCGTCCAGATCACCGTCTTGGCATCGATGCGCCCGCCATCCGCCATGGTCAGGCCGTTCTCGTCGACTGACGCCACCGACGCGCCTGGCCGCCAGGTCACGCCAAGCTCTTCAAGCGCTTGCGCGATAACGGGACGCGGGCCGGCGCCAAGCGCGGTGGCCACTTCGTCATGGCGATCGACCACAATGACGTTCACCTCGGCGTCCTCGCCCAGCGCTTCACGCAGGCGCGCCGGCATTTCGGCCGCGGTCTCGATGCCGGTGAAGCCGCCACCGGCCACCACAATGGTATTGCGCGCGGCGGATGCCGGATGATCGGCAAGGCGCTTGATATGCGCCTCCAGCTCGGCCGCTTCATCGATCTGGTCCACGCTGAACGCATGCTTGTCCAGGCCTGGGATCTGCGGGCGGAACAGGCGGCTGCCCGTAGCGAGCACGAGGCGGTCATAGGACAGCGTGGACCTCGCTTGCTCAGCGCCAACCACCTCGACCTCATTGCGGTCCGCATGGATGCGCTCGACGGTGCCCTGGATGAACCTGACGCCGACCGCATCGAAGATGTCGCTCAGCGGCGCCTTCATCCGCGCGGCGCCTGCCTCATAGAAGCGCGGACGCACATGCAGCTCCGGCTGGGGCGCGATCAGCGCGATCTCCACATCCTTCTGGCCGTGCAGATCGATCAGGCGCGCCGCGCTCAGCGCGCTCCACATACCGGCGAAGCCGGCGCCAACGATCAGGATACGTTTTGCCGTCATGCAACTCCCCTCAATGTATGCATGCGTACATGCGGCCGGACCTCGCACGCCGTGCGACGCGTCCGCCCATAACTACGATTCTATGAGTCGTAGTTTAGAAACTCAAGGGTTTTTTACGGCACGCGTTGCCAACGGCGAGTTCGCCGCATGCGGCGACGATGCGCCTTGCCTGCGGCAGCAGCACGAGATCGTAGTGAGGGGATCGAGCGCGCCAAGCAGCATTGCGTGATGTTCGGCATCACGTTGGCGCGTCAGTGGTGGCGGTGTGGGTTGCGGCCCTGTGATCGCCGGAGGTTACTTCCGAGGGCCATTTATTACTGATGGCTTAGTGCCTTTCGTTCTTTTCATTTTCCTTTAGGGATGGTGTTCAAAACGACGTCAGCAGGTTCGTGCTGACAGTGTGAGCGTGACAAGATGAATTTGATGAGCGCTTCGGCCAGAATTCGGCACCGGCTTCGGCATCATCACCGGCGTTGTCGCCCGCGTTTCGCGTCGGCGAAGGCGCACTCATCCTTTGGCGCCCGGCTGCAGTCGATGGCGCATCATCCACAGATTGCTCAAGGCAAACAGCGTCTGCAGTTGCTGCGTGTTCTTCATCAAGCCACGGTAGCGCACCTTCATGTGGCCGAACTGGCGC
>NZ_LZZU01000069.1:0-60472 GCF_014170355.1 Cupriavidus sp. UME77 | reverse complement strand
CGCTTCGAGTTCAAGCCGATCCCCACCCCGGGCCTGACCGACACGCTGCTGACGCTCGATGGGCAGACGCTGCACTACTACAACCAGCGCGAGACGTGGCAGGCGCTGACGTGGCCGGGCAAGAACCTGCAGGACCCGGGTACCCGGCTGCAATGGCAGACCGAGCGCGCGGGCACCAGCAAGAGCTACGAGTTCGGCGGCCGCTGGGGTCTGGTGCGGATGCTGGAGCGGGCGCACATCGAACCGGTGGATAGCGCGAACTACCAGTTGACGTGGCACGCGAAGCCGGACGCGCTGGATGCGTCGGAAGCGCTGGAAGGGCCAGGCGCGCCGAAGGCCACTGCCGAGCGCCAGGCCGATGCGCACGGCCGGACCTTCGCCGAAGATCCCGACAGCCTGACCGCGCGCAGCGCCCAGGCGCCCGTTGCGGCGGACGTGACCTATCCGGTGCGCTACCTGATGCGTACCGAGGTCGGGCAGGGGCCGCTGGAGATGCTGGCGCTGCGGGGCTTTGTGCTGCCAACGCGGATCTTCGTGGGCCGGGAGCCGCAGGCGGCGGCCCGCTAGCGCCAGATAGGGTCGCCGGGATGATGCGCCGCACGCACGCCCCGGGCTGCCCTGGCAGCCAAGACCTCAATTTGCCGTCAGGCTGGCCGATATCCAGTGGGGGGAGTGGCGAAAAGGTCGCTACGCCTTGCAAGCGCCCGGTCAGGGAACAAACCTGACGGAACACGGCCCGGCACAGGTGTTGGCCGGGCCCGATCCATGGGTGCGCCGTTCGATAGGACACGATCCGGTTTTCCGGCGGTATCTGAGAGGATGAAAGTGGGAGACACGGACGATACCTGCGCAAGACTGGCAGCCGCGCTCGATGGCGGCTTGCTCCGGCCGGCATTCCAGCCATTGATCTGCTTCGAAACCGGCGCCATCGTCGGCTTCGAGGTGCTCGCCCGCTGGACGGACCCTGCAACGGGCCCGGTTTCCCCCGTCACCTTTATATCGATCGCGGAGTCGTGCGGGCTTATCGATCGCCTGACGTCCCATATCGTGCGCACTGCGTGCGGGGAGGCCGTGCGTTGGGGCCAGGGCTTTGTGCTGGCGTTCAACGTGTCTCCGGTGCAGTTGCGCGACAAGGCGGTCGTCGCGCTGATCGCGGACGCCGTCACGCAGACGGGATTCCCGCTGGAGCGCATACAGATCGAAATCACCGAGGGCGCCATGGAGACGGATGTGGAGCTCGCGCGTGCCATCATCGACGATCTGAAGGCGCTCGGCATCGGTATCGCGCTGGACGACTTCGGCACCGGCTATGCCAGCCTGACACGCCTGCATGCCCTGCCATTCGACGAGATCAAGATCGATGCCAGCTTTGTGCGCGGCATGGTCGACGACCAGGAGTGCCGCCGGATCGTGACGGCGATCGTGGGGCTGGGCCACAGCATCGGCATGCGTGTTGTCGCGGAAGGCGTGGAGCGCGAAGAGCATGCCACGATACTGCGCAAGCTGGGATGCGACATCGGCCAGGGATGGCTGTGGGCACGGGCGCTGCAACCGGAGTGGATTCCCGCGCTTATCCAGCGGCTTGGCTTGCGCGCGCCGCAGCCGCGGCCGTTGGACCGTTCGCCGTATCAACGCCTGCATCAGCTTGAGGCGCTCTATGTCGGCGCGCCCGTCGGCCTGTGCTTCCTGGACACGCGCTTGCGGCACGTGCATGTCAACGGGCGCTATGCGGAAATGTTCGGCACCCAGGCGGACGCCCTTGTCGGCGCCCAGCTCTGCGCGGCCTGCATGTCCGAAGCCGGCAGATCGGTCTGCTCGCTGGCGCATGCCGTGCTTGCCGTGGAGACGCGCTCTCCGATGGAGCGCGAGATTACGGCGAACGGCGAGGTCTACCTGGTGGTCGGCCAGCGCGTCAACGATGACATCGGGGACGTGATTGGCGTCTCCCTCGTTGCCATCGGCATTTCGGCGCGCAAACGGGCCGAGCTGGCCTTGCGGGAGAGCGAGGAGCATTTCCGCTGCTCGGTCGAGCTGAGCCCCCATATTGCGTGGGCGGCGGAACCCGATGGCACGCTGTGCTATATCAGCCCGAACTTCCGCGACAGCGCAGGGTGCGCCATGCAGGACCGCATCGACGCCTGGCGTGCCACGGTCCATCCTGACGACCAGTTGCGCATCCGGGCAGAGTGGCTTGCCTGGATCCCGAGCGGCCAGCCATTCGCGACCCGGTTCCGCATCCAGTGGCCGGACGGCAGCTGGCGCCACATGCTGAGCCGTGCCCAGCCGCATATCGATGCGAATGGCGCGATCGATCGCTGGTATGGCGTCGTCAGCGATATCAGCGCGCAAGCCGGCATGAAGCTGCGGATCGCAGATCTTGAGGACCAGGTTCGTGCCCTGATGGCGCCCGTGGCATAACAATCACTCGGGCCGGCTGCCATGGCGGCTGGATAGCATCGCAGCAGCTTCAGATCGGAAACTGCGTCGTCGACAGCACCTGCTTGAGCACCATGAACGAGCGTATCTGGCGGACTCCCGGCAGATACAGCAGTTGCTCCGCATGGAGGCGATTGAAGCTCTCGCTATCCTTGGTGCGCAGCATCATGAAGTAGTCGAACTCGCCCGTCACCACGTGGCACTCCATGCAGCCGGAGACCTGCTGGGCGGCCTTCTCGAACTCGGAGAAGGATTCCGGCGTGGACCGGTCCAGCACCACGCCGATCATCACCAGCATCCCCGCGTCCAGCGCGGCCGGGTTCAGCAGCGCCACGATCCCGCGAATCAGCCCGAGTTCCTTGAGCCGCTCCACGCGCCGCAGGCAGGCTGGCGGGCTCAGGCTGACTTTGGCTGCCAGCGCCACATTCGAGATGGACGCGTCGCGCTGGAGTGCGCGCAGGATGGCTTTATCGGTGCGATCCAATGCCTCGGAATGCGGCACGGGGTGCTCGGTTTTGGTGCGCAATTTTGTTTCGTCCATGATGCTTTGCAAAAAACAAAAGAGTAAAAACAAGTGCCATGAATTTTTTATAGTGCATAAATGGATTGATATTTGCAACCATGTTTCGTGCGTTTTTTTCTAGGATTGAGTCCGTCGCAGCATCAACGAAAGGTGGCGCCACATGCCAGTGTTCTTCGCCAGCCTTGATGCCTGGATCCCCGCTCTTCACCCGAGTCATCCAAGAAACCCAGGAGTTGCCAGCATGAATCTCAAACGCTTTCCCCGCCACCAGCTCACGTTCGGCCCCACGCCCATCCAGCCGCTGAAGCGCCTGAGCGCGCATCTCGGCGGCAAGGTCGACCTCTATGCCAAGCGTGAGGACTGCAACAGCGGCCTGGCGTTTGGCGGCAACAAGACGCGCAAGCTCGAATACATCATTCCGGACGCGCTCGCCCAGGGGTGCGACACGCTCGTGTCCATCGGCGGCATCCAGTCCAACCAGACGCGCCAGGTGGCTGCCGTGGCGGCGCATCTCGGCCTGAAGTGCGTGCTGGTGCAGGAGGACTGGGTGAACTACTCCGATGCCGTCTATGACCGCGTTGGCAATATCCAGATGTCTCGCATCATGGGCGCCGACGTGCGCCTGGTCAGCGATGGCTTCGATATCGGGATCCGCAAGAGCTGGGAAGAGGCCATGCAGAGCGTGCGCCAGGCGGGCGGCAAGCCCTACCCCATCCCGGCGGGGTGTTCCGAGCATCCGCTGGGCGGCCTGGGCTTTGTCGGTTTTGCGGAAGAAGTGCGCGCACAGGAAGCCGAGCTAGGCTTCAAGTTCGACTACGTCGTGGTCTGCTCGGTGACCGGCAGCACGCAGGCTGGCATGGTGGTCGGCTTCGCCGCCGATGGCCGGGCCAACCGTGTGATCGGCATCGACGCATCGGCCAAGCCGGCGCAGACCCGGGCGCAGATCCTGCGCATTGCCCGCAATACCGCGCATCTGGTCGACCTCGGCCGCGATATCACCGACGAAGACGTGGTGCTCGACACGCGCTACGGCGGGCCGGAGTATGGCTTGCCATCCGATGAGACGCTCGAAGCCATCCGGATGAGCGCCAAGCTCGAAGGCATGATGACCGACCCGGTGTACGAAGGGAAATCGATGCAGGGCATGATCGACCTGGTCCGCCGCGGCGAATTTCCGGAAGGCTCCAAGGTGCTCTACGCCCACCTGGGCGGCGCCCCGGCGTTGAGCGCATATAGCTTCCTGTTCCGGAACGGCTGATCCCGCGCGCTTGGTTGCCCCCTGATGCCGGTGGCGCAACGCCGGCATCAGGGCTCGCTTGTTCGGCAAAGCCCCTGTCTCGTTTTGCCCCCCATTGTTTGCTCCACGCTTGCCCCCGTCGCTCAATCACAGGAGTAGCGCATGAACGTCGTTTCACGAAGCGTTTCGATGACGGTGAAGGCGCTGTCGCTGTTGGGCATCGCCATGTGCGCCGCGCATGCGCAGCCCCAGGGATATCCCGCCAGGCCGGTCGTGCTGGTCGTGCCGTTTCCGCCGGGTGGGGCGGTGGACATCATGGGACGATTGGTTGGCAAGAAGCTGGGCGAGCGTCTCGGCCAGCCCGTGGTCATCGAGAACCGCGCGGGCGCCGGCACCATCGTTGGCGCCGGCTACGTGGCAAAGGCCGCGCCTGACGGCTATACGCTGTTCATCAGTTCCGGCTCGACCTTCACGGTCAACCCCGCCATCAACGCCAGCCTGCCCTACGATCCGGTGAAGAGCTTCGAGCCCATCGGCCTGGTCGCGCGCGTGCCCCTGATCCTGCTGGCGAATCGCGATGTCCCGGTGGACAACCTCAAGCAGATGATGGCGGCGGTGAAGGCCGCGCCGGGCAAATACGCCTATGGCTCGTTCGGCAATGGCACCACCGGCCACTTCGCGGGCGAGATGATCCTGGGCGCTACCGGCATGCAGCTCCAGCATATTCCCTACAAGGGCAGCGCCCCGGCCATTGCCGACCTGATCGGCGGGCAGATTCCGTTCTCGGTCGACACCATCGCGGCATCCCTGCCGCATATCAAGAGCGGCAAGATCAAGGTGATCGCGGTGGCGGGCGCCAGGCGCGCGACGCTGCTGCCGGAGGTGCCCACCGTCGCGGAATCCGGCTTCCCGGGCTTCGATGCGGATTCATGGGTGGCGATCGCGGCCCCGCGTGGCTTGCCGCCCGATGTCAAGTCACGGCTGGAGAAGGCCCTGGCGCAGACCATGAAGGACCACGAGATCCAGGAAAAACTGGTGGCCAACGGCCTGGAGCCCTCCTATGCAACGCCGGAACAGGTCAGCGCCATGATCGACAAGGACCTGCCGCGCATGCGGGCCATTGCCCAGAAGGCCGGTATCCAGGCAAATTGAGCCGGGCGGTTGCCGGCGGGAGCGTATCAAGATGGCATCTCGTGACCGATTCGGTTCCATCCTGGCGAGCGATCCGGTTGTGCAGGCGGATCCGCAGGAGTTGCAGGAGTGGTGCGACGCGCTCGACGGCGTGTTGTCGGCCTGGGGGCCGGAGCAGGGCAGGGAGCGCGCCTGCGCCATCCTGGATGCGTTGCTGGCGCATGCTGGCAAGCATCGGTTGCGGTGGCGGCCGGCACAGGTAACGCCGTACCTGAACACGATCCCGGTCGAAGCGCAACCGGCCTATCCGGGCGACCTGGCGATGGAGCAGCGCCTGTCGGCAATCCTGCGCTGGAATGCGCTCGCCATGGTGGTGCGCGCCAACCAGGCGCATGGCGAGCTTGGCGGCCACATCGCGAGCTATGCCTCGGCGGCGGATTTATTCGAGGTCGGCTACCAGCATTTCTTCCGCGGCCCCGGTGCCGCGCAAGGCGGGGATCTCGTTTTCTTCCAGCCCCATTCGGCGCCTGGCGTCTATGCGCGTGCCTTCCTGGAAGGCCGGCTGGACGAAGCATCGCTTTGCCATTACCGGCAAGAGATCGTTGCCGAAGGCAAGGGGATTCGCGGCCTGAGTTCTTACCCGCATCCCTACCTGATGCCGGATTTCTGGCAGTTCCCCACCGGCTCGATGGGCATCGGCCCGCTCAACGCCATCTACCAGGCGCGTTTCATGCGCTACCTGGAAAACCGGGGCTTGAAAGCGACCAGCGAGCGCAGGGTCTGGGGCTTCTTCGGCGATGGCGAGATGGACGAGCCGGAGTCGATCGCCGCGCTCACGCTGGCCGCCCGGGAAAAGCTGGATAACTGCACGTTCGTCATCAACTGCAATCTCCAGCGCCTGGACGGGCCGGTGCGCGGCAACGGGCGCATTGTCGATGAGCTCGAGGCCTTGTTCGCGGGGGCGGGATGGCATGTCGTCAAGTGCTTGTGGGGATCGGAGTGGGACGCGCTGCTGGCACGTGACCACGATCACGCCATCAGCCGCGCGTTCGCGCAGACCGTGGATGGCGAGTTCCAGACGCTCTCGGCCAATGACGGCGCGTTCAACCGCGAGAACTTCTTCAGCAAGACGCCGGCGCTGCGCTCGCTGGTGGCGCATCTCTCCAACGACGAGATCGACCGCCTGCGCCGGGGCGGGCACGATCCGGCGAAGATCTACGCGGCATTTGCCGAAGCCGCCAGGGGCAATGGGCGCCCCTGCGTGGTGCTGGCCAAGACCATGAAAGGCTACGGCATGGGCGCCATCGCGCAAGGCCGGATGACCACGCACCAGCAAAAGAAACTCGGCCCGATTGATCTGCTCGCGTTCAGGGACCGCTTCCAGCTGCCGCTGACCGATGAACAGGTGGCCCAGGCCGCGTTCTACCGCCCGGCGCAGGACAGCCCCGAGATTCGCTACCTGCAAGCCAGGCGCGCCGCCCTCGGCGGCTATCTGCCTGCGCGCCATCCCGGCGCCGAATCGTTGCCCGTGCCAGGGCTGGACAAGACCGCCGCGTTCGCCCTGCATGCCGATGGCAAGGCCATGAGCTCCACCATGGCCCTGGTGCGGTACCTGGGCGCCTTGCTCAAGGATCCCGTGCTGGGCCCGCGGATCGTCCCGATCGTCGCCGACGAAGCGCGGACGTTCGGCATGGCGAACCTGTTCCGCCAGGTCGGCATCTACGCGCCGTTCGGCCAGCTTTACCAGCCGGAGGATTCGGCTTCAATGCTGTCGTACCGGGAAGTCAAGGATGGCCAGATCCTGGAGGAGGGCATCACGGAAGCCGGCGCGCTGTCCTCGTGGACCGCGGCGGCCACCAGTTACGCCACGCACGGCACCACCATGCTGCCGTTCTATATCTACTACAGCATGTTCGGCTTCCAGCGCGTGGGCGATTTGATCTGGGCCGCGGCCGACCAGCGCGCACGCGGGTTCCTGATCGGCGCCACTTCGGGGCGAACCACCCTCGGGGGCGAGGGGCTGCAGCACCAGGACGGCACAAGCCACCTGGCGGCTTCGACCATTCCCAACTGCCGCGCCTACGATCCGGCCTTCGCGGGGGAGCTGGCAGTCATCGTCGACCACGGCATGCGGCGCATGGTCAGCGAACAGGCCGACGAGTTCTACTACGTCACCGTCACCAATGAAAGCGTCGAGAATCCGAGCCTGCCGGCCGAAGCGCACGAAGGCGTGGTGCGCGGCATGTACCTGCTGCGCCGTGGCGCGGCGTTCGAGCACCGCGTGCAGCTGTTCGGCAGCGGCGCCATCATGGGCGAAGTCCTGAAGGCAGCGCGCCAGCTCGAGCAGGTGCATGGCATTGCCGCCGATGTCTGGAGCGTGACCAGCTACATCGAGCTGGCGCGTGAAGGGGTGGAGCGCGAACGCCTGTGGCGCCATGGCGAGGTTCCGGCCATCGATAGCTGGTTCGGGCGGCAGCTCGGGGCGGGCAGCGGCCCGATTGTCGCGGCCACCGACTATGTGCGCGCGCTGCCGGAGTTGGTGCGCGCCTTTGTCCCGCCGGGGCGGCGCTATGTGACGCTGGGCACCGACGGCTTCGGGCGCAGCGATTCGCGGGCTGCGCTGCGGCGCTATTTCGAGGTCGATGCCGCGGCCATCGTCCAGGCCAGCCTGGCGGCGATGGCGGAGATCGTGGCCGATGAGATGGCTTGCGAAAGACGGCACCTTGCCGAGGTGATTTCCCTGGCGTCGATCTAGCTGGCGGCCGGTTGCCGGCACGCATGCCGGCAACCCTCATCACACCCCATCAAGCCCCATCAGGCCCCATCAGGCCCCATCAAGCCGCGGTCAGCTGGCGCAGCGCTTCCAGCAGCTTGACCGCGGGGCCGGGCAGGATGCCCTGGCGCCGCCGGAAGGCCGTCAGCGTACGCGTGCCGACCCCGCCGGGAATGTCCAGAATATCGATCACGCCGGCCTTGCGCTCGGCCTCGACCATCGGCTCGGCCATCCAGCTCAGAAAGCCGGATTGCGCGACCAGGCTCTTCAGCGCGGTCACCGAACGCGTCTCCACGACGATGTTCGGCAGGCCCAGCCCCTGCGCCGCAAACACCTGCCGCATGTGCTCGAACGGCCCGGTGCCCCGGGGCGGGATGGCCCATTGCTGCTCAAGGGTATCGGCCAGGGTCAGTGCCGGCTTGCGCCGCAGCGGGTGGCCCGGCGCTGCCACCACGTAGCTGCGGTCCTCCCACCGGCAGTCGGCAATGGCCACGATCTCGTCGGTGTCCGGCGCGCAGATGCTGAGCGCCAGGTCGATCTCATGCCGGATCAGGCTTTGCGCCAGCCGGTCCCACACGCCCTCCGTAATCTCCACGCGCAGGTTCGGCCACGCCTTGGTGACCCGGCCAACCGCCAGCGGCAGCACCAAGCTGGCGATGCTGCCCACCGCGCCCACCTTGATGGTGCCCTTGGCCAGGCCGCGCATGGCATCGATCTCTTCGCGCGCGTGCTCGGCCTCGCGCTGCAGCAGCGTGGCATGGGGGAGCAGGGCGCTGCCCACCGCGGTGAGCTGCATGCCCTTGGTGTGCCGCTCGAACAGCGGTGCGCCAAGCTCGTCCTCCAGCCGCTTGATGGTGCGGCTTAGTGCGGGCTGGGTCACGTGCAGCACGTCGGCGGCCCGGCCCAGGCTGCCGCTGGCGACGATGGTGGTGAAGGCCTTGAGCTGGCGCAGATCAAAAGTCATGCGCAAAAGTAATGCCTTTTGCCCGAGAAGGCAATATTCAATTAAGGGGTGGGCTCGCATACTTTGCGCACCAAGCACGCGCTGGCCTTGGGCCAGGCGTTCCACCGAATACATCGACGGGAGAGATTTGCATGACCGGTAGCACGACAACCGTGGCGGGCGCCGCGCGCAACGCAACCAGCACCGTGCGCGACGCCGTGATCGACCTGCTGCGCCAGCTTGGCATCACTTCGGTGTTTGCCAATCCCGGCTCGACCGAGTTGCCGATGTTCCGGGATTTCCCCGCTGACTTCCGCTATGTGCTCGGGCTGCAGGAGGCGGTGGTGGTGGGCATGGCCGATGGTTTTGCGCAGGCCAGCCGCAATGCATCGCTGGTCAACCTGCATTCGGCCGCTGGCGTGGGCAACGCCATGGGCAATATCTTCACCGCATTCAAGAACCGCACGCCGATGATCGTCACGGCGGGCCAGCAGGCGCGCTCGATCCTGCCGTTCGATCCCTTCCTGTCGTCTACCCAGGCCACCGAGCTGGCCAAGCCCTACGTCAAGTGGAGCATCGAGCCGGCGCGCGCCGCGGATGTGCCGCTGGCCATCGCACGCGCCTATTACGTGGCGATGCAGGAGCCGCGTGGCCCCGTGCTGGTCTCGATCCCGGTGGACGACTGGGACCAGCCGGCCGAACGGGTGGCCGCGCGTACCGTCAGCACCGAGGTGCGGCCCGATCCGGTGGCGATCGGGCGCGTTGGCGCCGCGCTCGATGCCTGCGAGCGGCCTGCCTTTGTCATCGGCGGCGCGGTCGATCGCGCCGGTGCGTGGGTCGACGTTGTGCGCCTGGCCGAGACGCACAATGCGCGCGTTTATGTGGCGCCCATGTCTGGTCGCTGCGGCTTCCCGGAAGACCATCGCCTGTTCGCCGGTTTTCTGCCCGCCATGCGCGAGAAGATCGTCGGCCTGCTGGGCGGGCACGACCTGATCCTGGTGCTGGGCGCGCCGGCCTTTACCTATCATGTGGAAGGCGCAGGCCCCCACGTGCCGCAGGGTGCCACGCTGTATCAGCTGATCGACGATCCCGCCATCGCCGCCTGGACGCCGGTGGGCGCATCGGTGGTGGGCAATATCCGGCTCGGCGTGCTTGACCTGCTGGCGCGGCCCGCGCCCAGGGCGCGCCCGCTGCCTGCTCCGCGCCAGCCGCGTGCGCGTGCCGAACCGACGCCGCTGATGTCCACCGCCTATGTGCTCCAGACCCTGGCCGAGGTGCGCGACGCCGCCGACATCGTGGTGGAAGAAGCGCCCAGCGCGCGTCCCGTCATGCAGGGCTACCTGCCGTTCACGCAAAGCGGCACCTTCTACACCATGGATAGCGGCGGCCTGGGCTACGGCATGCCCGCTGCCGTTGGCGTGGCGCTGGCGCGGCCGGGGGCACGCGTCATCGCGCTGATCGGCGACGGCTCCAGCATGTACTCGGTCCAGGCCATCTGGAGCGCGGTCCAGCTCAAGCTGCCGATCACCTTCGTGATCCTCAACAACGCGCGCTACGCCGCGCTGCAGGACTTCGCGCCGGAGTTTGGCTTTGCCCCGGCCGATCCGGTGCAGGGCACGGACCTGCCAGGGATCGATTTCGTGGCGCTGGCGCAAGGCATGGGCTGTGAAGGCGTGCGCGTGCGGGACGCTGCAAGGCTGCGCGATGCGTTAGCCGATGGGTTGCGCTCGCAGGTACCGACGCTGGTCGAAGTCGAGGTCGCCTGAGCCGCAGGCAAGCAAACCGCAGGCAAGCAAACCGCAGGCAAGCAAAACAAAGGAGACAAGAATGCAGAAGATTTCGATGCTGATCGACGGCGAACAACGCCAGGCCGGCAACGGCGCCACCTTCGAGCGCCGCAATCCCCTGGACGGCGAGGTAGCCACGCTTGCCCCGGCCGCGACAGTCGCCGATGCGCTGTCTGCGGTGGACGCCGCCGCGGCGGCCTTCGACGCCTGGGCCGCCATCGGCCCGAGCGAGCGCCGCGCGTTGCTGACCAAGGCCGCGCATGCGCTGGAAGCCCGCAGCGAAGCCTTTGCTGCCGCGATGGCCACCGAGACCGGCGCCTCCGCCATGTGGGCCGGCTTCAACGTGCACTTGGCCGCGGCCGGCCTGCTTGAAGCGGCCTGCCTGACCACGCAGATCCATGGCGAGGTCATTCCGTCGGACGTGCCGGGCAGCCTGGCCATGGGCGTGCGCCAGCCGGCCGGTGTGGTCCTCGGCATGGCGCCCTGGAACGCCCCGGTCATCCTGGCCGTGCGCGCCATCGCCTTGCCGCTGGCCTGCGGCAATACCGTCGTGCTGAAGGGTTCGGAGATCTGTCCGGCCACGCACGGCTTGATCATCGAAGCCATGCAGGAGGCCGGCCTGCCCAGGGGCGTGGTGAATTTCGTCACCAATGCGCCGGCCGATGCGGGCGAACTGGTGGAAGCCATGATCGCCCATCCGGCGATACGGCGCGTGAACTTCACCGGGTCCACGCGCGTGGGCAAGGTCATCGCCGCTAGCTGTGCCAGGCATTTGAAGCCGGTGGTGCTCGAGCTCGGCGGCAAGGCGCCGTTGCTGGTGCTGGACGATGCCGATATCGATGCCGCCGTCGCCGGCGCCGCCTTTGGCGCGTTTGCCAATTCCGGCCAGATCTGCATGTCGACCGAGCGCATCATCGTCGACAACAAGATCGCCGATGCCTTTGTCGCGCAATTGGCGGCCAAGGCCCGCGCGCTGCCGCTGGGCGATCCGCGCAAGGGGCCGGTGGTGCTGGGCTCCGTGGTCGACATGAGCACGGTTGCGCGCTGCAACTCGCTGATCGACGATGCCTTGGCCAAGGGCGCGACGCTGTTGTGCGGCGGCAAGGCGGACAGCACCCTGATGCCGGCCACGCTGCTCGATCACGTCACGCCGCGGATGCGGATCTACGCGGAAGAGTCGTTCGGTCCGGTCAAGCCCATCGTGCGCGTCAGCGGCGAGGCCGAGGCCATCGCCTGCGCCAACGACAACGAGTACGGGCTGTCGTCGGCCGTATTCAGCCGCGACGTGGCGCGGGCCATGAACGTGGCCAGGCGCATTCAATCCGGCATCTGCCATATCAATGGCCCGACGGTGCACGACGAGGCGCAGATGCCCTTTGGCGGCGTGAAGAGCAGCGGCTTTGGCCACTTTGGCGGGCAGGCCGGCATTGCCGAGTTCACTGACCTGCGCTGGGTCACCGTGCAGACGACGCCGCGCCACTACCCGTTCTAGGCCGCAGGCGGCCGGGTTGCCGCCACGCCCAGACAACACCATTCAACCAGCGCCGGATCGCGGCGACGCCTATGAACAGAATTGCAATTCTCGGGGCCGGGGCCATGGGCTCGCTGTTTGGCGCACGCCTTGCCCAAGCGGGCCATATCGTCACCCTGATCGATATCAACGACGCGCATCTCGACGCGATCCGCCGCTTCGGCCTGCGCCTGCAGACAGATGAGGCGGACCGGCGGATCCAAGGCATGCGGGCGGTGCGCCCGGAACAGGCGGATGCCATCCCCGATCTGCTGATCGTCTTCACCAAATCCATGCACACGCGCGCCGCGATGACGGGCGTGCGCCACCTGCTGGGGCCGGACACGGTTGTGCTGACATTGCAGAACGGCCTGGGCAGCGTCGATGCGATTTCCGGATTCGTGCCGGCGCAGCGGCTCCTGATTGGCGTCACCACTTGGCCGGCCGACCTGGCTGGCCCCGGGCACGTGCATTCGCACGGCGAGGGCGGGATCCGGATGATGAGCGCCGATGGCATGGACCGGCCCGCCGTGGCAGAGACGGTAGCGGCGCTGGAGCGCGCCGGGCTGCACTGCCGCGCCGATGCGGATGTGTGGGCCGCGATCTGGGAGAAGGTGGCATTCAACGCCGCGCTGAATCCCCTGTGCGCGGTCACTGGCAGCACCGTGGACCAGCTGGGCAACATCCCGGATGGCACGGCGCTCGCCTTGTCCGTGGTGGCAGAGGTGCTGGCCGTGGCCAGGAGTCAGGGCGTGGCTGTCGATGCGGACAAGGTCGGGGCCAACGTGTTGCACGCCATCGGCCATCACATCGGCCACAAGCCTTCCATGCTGCAGGACATCGTTGCCGCCCGGCGCACCGAGATCGATGCGATCAACGGCGCCGTGGTGGCCGCGGCGCGGCGCCACGGGGTGCCGGTGCCGTGCACGGAGAGCCTGCTGCAACTCGTCCGGCTGATCGAAGCCCGGGCGGCAAACGGCGGGCAGGGCGCCAGCCCGCTGCGCTAGCACTGAGCCACGGCACGCCGTGGCCCCAAGACGCAAGACGCAAGACGCAAGACGCAAGACGCAAGACGCAAGACGCAAGACAAAAAAGCGCTGGCCCCGGCCAAAGCGCCCATCGACAGGAGACACGCATGAATACGTATCTGTTCCGCGCCATTGCCGCGGGCCGCATTTCAACCGCGCGGCGCAAGCGCCGTCTGGCCATGATCCCGGCCGGCGCGGTGCAAGCGCCCGGCGCGCATCGCCATGGAGCGCAAGCATGAGCGCGAACCTGCGGCAAGCCGGCACGCCCGTCGACGTGGGCAGCGTGCTCGATGACGGCCCCTACACGACCATGCAGAAGATCGTCGTGATGCTGGCGGCGCTGTCCATCGTGATGGACGGCTTCGATGGCCAGTTGATCGGCTTCGCGATCCCCGTGCTGATCAAGGAGTGGGGCATCACCCGCAGCGCCTTCGCGCCCGCGGTGGCGGCCGGGCTGGTGGGCATGGGCATCGGCAGCGCGTGCGCGGGCCTGTTGGCGGACCGCTTCGGGCGCCGGTGGGCCGTGATCGGCAGCGTCTTCCTGTTCGGCGCGGCCACCTGCGCCATCGGCTTCGCCCCGGACACGACGACGATCGCCATGCTGCGCCTGATCGCCGGGCTTGGCATCGGCGGCGCTTTGCCAAGCTCCACCACCATGACGGCCGAGTTCACCCCGGCACGCAGCCGCACGCTGGCGGTGACGGCCACGATCGTCTGCGTGCCGCTGGGCGGCATGCTGGCCGGCCTGTTTGCCAGCGTGGTCCTGCCGGCCTATGGCTGGCGCGGCTTGTTCTTTATCGGCGGCGCCCTGCCGCTGGGACTGGGCGTGCTGCTGATGCTGGTCCTGCCCGAGTCGCCACGCTTCCTGGTGCGCCGAGCGCACCGGTGGGACGAACTGCGCCGGCTGCTCGGCCGCATGTCCAGGCCGCTGCCGGCTGACGCCGTCTTCACCGACCTGGCCGAGCGCGGCGCGGAAAGCCGCAAGGGCTTCGGCGCGCTGTTCGCGCCCGGGCAGGCGCGCGACACGCTGGCGATCTGGTGCGCATTCTTCATGTGCCTGCTGGCCGTCTACAGCGCCTTTAGTTGGCTGCCGACCATGCTGGCGTCGGAGGGGCTGGACGTGGCGGTCGCGGGTTCCGGCCTGACCGCCTACAACCTCGGCGGTGTCATCGGCGCGCTGTGCTGCGCGGTTGCCATCGCGCGTTTCGGCTCGCGCTGGCCGCTGGCGATCTGTTGCGCCGGCGGGGCGGCTAGCGCGCTGTTGCTGCAAGGCGTGGATGTTCGCCACAGTACGGGGTTGCTGATCGTTGGCCTGGGCGTGCACGGCATGTTCGTCAATGCGGTGCAGTCGACCATGTACGCGCTGTGTGCCTTCGTGTACCCCACGGCAGTGCGGGCCACCGGCACGGCATCGGCGCTGGCCTTTGGCCGCCTCGGGGCCATCCTCAGCGCTTTCGCGGGCGCGGCGGTGATCACCGCGGGCGGCGCGTCGTCCTACCTCGGCATGCTCGGCGCGGCGATGGCCGCCGTGCTGGTGGCGCTGCTTGCGGTCAAGGGGCATATCCCGAAGCTGGCGCGCGCGCCGGCCAGCGGTGACGCGGTCCTTGCACGCAGCTGAGGCCAGGGACGGACCCCCCGGAATTCGCTATGATCCTGGGTCGGAACCGTCTTTCGCGCGTCCGGCATCCCCAGGTGCGCCGAGGCAGATAGCCGCGCCCGGCGGCCAGACGGCGCGCACCTATGCCAATGACCCGGATCAACCTCAAAACGCCTGTCGCTTCAGCCCAACCCGAAGCGCAGGCGGCCGCCCTGTTGCAACAATCCGAACGGATCGTCACCGATGCCGATGGCTGCCGCATCGTCTGGCGCCGCTTTGGCGAGGGGCAACCCGTGGTCCTGCTGCACGGCGGGCATGGAAGCTGGCTGCACTGGGTGCGCAATATCGAGGCGCTGGCCGCGCACCGCACGGTGTGGGCGCCGGACATGCCGGGGTTTGGCGAGTCGGACGATATCGCCAGCGATCTCTCGGTGATGACCGGCACGCTTGTCAGGGGCATCAGGCAGTTGCCTGGCTGCGGCAAGGCGCTCAGCCTGGCCGGCTTCTCCTTTGGCGGGCTGGTGGCGGCCAATGTGGCCGCATCGCTCGGCACCGTGCGCCGGCTGGCACTGATGGGCTCAGGCGGCCATGGCGGCATCCGCCGCCAGCAGCGCGCGCTGCTGGACTGGCGCAAGGCCGGGGACGCCGAGGCCTTGGCGGTGGCCATGCGCTACAACCTGGAGGCGTTCATGCTGGCCGACCCGGCCAAGATCGATGCCATGGCCATGTACGCGCACACCGAGTCATGCCGCCTCACGCGCTTTCGCAGCAAGAACATCTCCCGCTCCGGCGACCTGCGCGGCGCGCTGGACCGCTTCGGCGGCGAGGTGCTGCTGGCCTGGGGCGAGCACGACGTCACGGCGGATCCTGTCCCGGCCATCGCGGCAATGACCCAGGACAACCCGCGCCGCGAAGGCCGCGTCATTGCCAGCGCGGGCCACTGGGTCCAGTACGAGGCCCACGAGCCAGTCAACGCACTGCTGGACGGCTGGTTGCCGAAATAGCCGGCGCCGCCGCCGCCGGGTACGTTTTCTGGTAGTGCACCGTGAACGTCCCTAGCGCCGCCAGCGCGGCCTGCGGGTCGTGGCTCGGCTTGACGGCGAAGGCATCGAAGCCGCAGCGCGCCATGTAGTGCACGGTATCGATCATCACGTCGCCCACCGCGCGCAGCTCGCCGCCCCAGCCATATTGCGTGCGCAGCAGCTGCGCCAGCGAATAGCCGCGCCCGTCCGTATAGACCGGGAAGTCGATCGCCAGGTGCGCGATGCCGGTGGCATCGATGGTGGCGGCGCCCGCCTCGAGCAGGTCTTCAGGGTCCGCATCCGGGCCCAGGTACACGGCCACCGGGTGGCGGCGCAGGCGCAGGGCATCGCGTGCTGCCCGCCATGTGGCAAGGGTGACCAGCCAGCCGTTTTCGTCCGGCGGCAGTGCGTGTGCTGCCGATGCCGATGCAGGAACCGGCGCGTTCTGGTCTGGCACGAAGGCGCGCCAGATGTCCGCTTCAAGCTGGCCGTTGCGAATCACATTGTTCAGCGGTGGCATTGATTGGTGATCAGGCACGGGCTTGCTCCGCCTGCTGCCGCCGCGCGACGATCCTCGGGTCCTGGTAGACCGCCTGCTTGAAGGGTTCCGGGCCAACCCGCTCCACCACGTCGATAAACCGCTCCGCCTCGCTGTCGCGCTGGGACAGGTAGGTATCGATCAGCAGCGCCACCACATCCGGGATTTCATCGCGCGCGAACGACGGGCCGATGATGCGGCCGATCGCCGCGCCGCCGCCCTTGTGCTGATCCAGCAGCGAGTGGCCGGCCGCGCCGTTCTGGCGCCCGCCGATGGTCACCTGGTACCACTCCTCGCCGGCCTTGTCCACGCCAAGGATGCCGATGTGGCCCACGTGGTGGTGCCCGCAGGAGTTGATGCAGCCGGAGATGTTCAGGTCCAGCTCGCCGATCTCGAACAGGTAGTCCAGGTCGTCGAAGCGGCGCTGGATGGCCTCGGCCAGCGGAATCGACACCGCGTTGGCCAGCGAGCAGAAATCCCCGCCGGGGCAGGCAATGATATTGGTGAGCAGGCCGATATTGGCGGTGGCCAGGTTCAGCGCGTCCAGCGCCTGCCAGAGCGCAAACAGCGCGCTCCGGCGCACGTCGGCCAGGATCAGGTTCTGCTCGTGCGAGACCCGCAGCTCGCCAAAGCCGAAGCGCTCCGCCAGGTCCGCCACCGCATCCATCTGGTCGGCGGTGATGTCGCCGGGCGGCATGCCGGTGGCCTTCAGCGAGACGGTCACGGCGGCGTAGCCGGGAACGCGATGCGCATGCACATTGCTGCGCAGCCAGCGGGCAAAGCGCGGATGCGCCGCCGCCAGTTCGGGATCCGGGCCGGCCTCGTGCGCCGCCGCGGGATCATGGTCCGGCATGGTGAAGCGGCCCGCCACGCCGGCCACGAAGTCCGCGCTGACCGTGTCCGGGCCGCCGCGGATCCGCTGCCATTGCTCGTCCACCTGTTGCGCGAACACGCCCGGCGTCAGGTCCTTGACCAGGATCTTGATGCGCGCCTTGTACTTGTTGTCGCGCCGGCCGTGCAGGTTGTAGACGCGCAGCGTGGCCTGCAGGTAGGTGAGCAAATCGGACCAGTGCACGAAGGCATTGATCAGCTTGCCGACCATGGGCGTGCGGCCCATGCCGCCGCCCACCCACACGCGAAAGCCAAGCTCGCCATCGCGCTCCACGGCCTGCAGGCCGATATCGTGCACGCCCACCGCTGCGCGGTCCGTGGTGGCGCCGCTCACCGCGATCTTGAACTTGCGCGGCAGGAAGGCAAACTCGGGATGCAGCATCGACCACTGGCGGATGATCTCGCACCACACCAGGGGGTTCACGATCTCATCCGGCGCCAGCCCGGCGAAGTGGTCGGTGGTGGTGTTGCGGATGCAATTGCCGCTGGTCTGGATGGCATGCATCTGCACGGTCGCCAGCTCCGCCAGGATAGCGGGCGCGTCCTCCAGGCGTGGCCAGTTGAACTGCATGTTCTGCCGCGTGCTGAAGTGCCCGTAGCCGCGGTCAAAGCGGCGCGCTATCTCGGCCAGCTTGCGCAGTTGCCGCGACACCAGCATGCCGTAGGGGATCGCCACGCGCAGCATGGGCGCATGCCGCTGGATGTAGAGGCCGTTCTGCAGCCGCAGCACGCGGAACTCGTCCTCGGTGAGCTGGCCGTTGAGAAACCGTTCGGTCTGGCCGCTGAACTGCGCAACGCGCTGGTCGACCAGTTGCTGGTCGACGGTGTCATACACATACATGAAGCACTTCCAGGTGTGCCGTGCGGGGAGGGGGAGTTCGCCCCGCCGGCGAGGGGCTTGTGGGTAGCCATGAGGCTAGCGCCCCTTGCGCGCGCCGAACAGGAGCAGACGGGGCCTGTTCGGGCCGGAGCAGATGCGTTGCCGGTCGCAAAGCCCTGCGCGCCAGCCCGGTTTCCAGCGCCACCGTGTTCCGGTCCGGTCCGCCGTGCTGGTGCCTTGTTGTTTTAAATCGAATGATATACGATGCGTATATCACATATCATTTGTGGGTTCATCATGAGTCGCATCCTGGTCGACCTTGCGGAAGACCAGCTCCAGGAGCTGGCAGCCATTGTCGAGGCAGAAAAGCGCCCTCGGGCGGTAGTCATTCGCGAGGCAATTCAAGCGTACATAGCGCAGCGCAAGCCTGGCCTGGCCTCTGACACCTTCGGGCTTTGGAAGCACCGCGAGGTGGATGGCCTTGCGTATCAGGAAAAGCTGCGGGAGGAGTGGTGAACGCGCTCTTCGACACCAACATCCTGATCGACCACTTGAACGGAATCGAAGAGGCCATGATCGAGATGCGCCGCTACGAGTCAAGGGCGATCAGTGTCATCACCTGGATGGCGGTGATGGCCGGCGCAACAGCTGAAGAAGAGCAGACATTGCGCGCTTGGCTCAATGGGTTCCGGCTGATTGCCGTCGATGATGCGGTTTCCTCCCGCGCAGTCCAGATCCGGAAAACCGCACGCATCAAGCTGCCTGACGCGATAATCTGGGCGTCAGCGCAAGCGCATTCCATGCTGCTGGTCACACGCAATACCAAGGACTTCTCGATCAGCGAGCCTGGTGTGCGGATTCCCTATCAACTCAAGTGAGCGAGAGCCGTGCGCTCACGGCGCAGCGCGAGCGATGGCATCCATCGCAGCCCGGCGCTGCCATGCCAGTCATTTCCCGGCCAAGCCATCCAGCCGCTCCACGGCCTGCACCGCTGCCGCGCGGGCGGCCGGTGACACCGTGAGCATGATGTGGCCGGTGCCGGGCACCAGCGTTACCGGAATATCCGGGCGGCCCGCGTCGGCGAACACTTGTGCAAACCTGGCGGCGACAAACACTTCATCGTCCTGCCCGGCCAATACCGCTGCCGGCTTGTGGATCTCGCGAATATCGCGCTGGTAGTCCTCATCGGGCTGGAAATTCGTCGCCAGCGCATAGGAATAGGTCGGCGTCAGTTCGGCGCGCGGTGCGTCGTTGATGGCAAAGGCCAGTACGGGCAAGTGGTTGAAGGCGGTGATGCCGATCCGGTTCAGCAGCGTGAGCGCGATCACGCGCGGCACGCCGACCGAGACCCAGCCGCCGGCGTCGGGGCGGAACGTGGGCGCGCGGCGGTTCGTATAGGGCGCCATGAACAGGTAGTTGTCAAACAGGGCCTGGCGCGCGCCGCCGGCCACGCGCAGCGCAAAGCCGCCGCCCGATGAAAATCCCACCAGCGTCTTCGGGCCGGCGGGCTGGACGGTGCTCACAAAGTCTTCCAGGTCGTCATCGAGCTGCCCGATGTAGGCAATATCGCCACGCGGGCCGGAGGCCCCGTGGCCGCGCATATCCAGGGCATAGGCCGTGAAGCCGGCCTGCGCGAAGTTTTGTGCAAGCGGATGCATGCTCTGGCTGTTGGCCGAGGAGCCGTGCACCAAGACCACGCTGCCCCGGCTGGGCAGACCGCTGGCGGGGGGATAGCGGCGGTAGGTGAGTTGCGCGCCGTCGCGTGCCGCGTAATGGGCGGGGGCCGGCAGCGCGGAGAAATCCACGTCCTTGAACGGATCGCTGATGCTCAGCATCGGCTTTGGCCGGGTCGGGCCGCCGGCGGCCAGCGCCGCGGCAAGGGCCACGAGCACCACGGCGAGTATGGCGGAGACGGCGAGCGTGGCGGTTCGAAGTTTCACGGTATTCGCTTTGCGCAAGGGTGGAATGGCAGAAGGGACCGCGCTGGCAGGACAGAATCGAAAAGTGCGCTAGTCCAGCCCGGAAGCTAGCACCGAATCCGGCGCCGCGCGACATCCGTTAGTAAAAGGCGTGAATTCTTCCGCCTGCGTCAAGAGTGTTTTCCCATCCCGGCATTTCTTTCCGCCCGGCGGAAGGCTAACGTCCATTGGCGCGTCCGCTGGCTGTGGTTCATGGCTGCGCAAGGCCACAAGCGCCGGGCAAGACACACGACAAGCGGGCATAGAACCTGATCCTTGCGGAGGAAGACAAAGCCATGCCAACGTCATTTTTATACGTGGCCCAGCCCACGCGCGTGCTGTTTGGCGCGGGCACCCTGAGCCAGGTGGGGCCGGAACTGGAGCGGCTGGGCGCCAGGCGGGCGCTGGTGCTGTGCACGCCCAACCAGGCCGAAGACGCAACGCGGCTGTCCGACGCGCTCGGGCCGTTGTCCGCCGGCATCTATCCTGGCGCCGTGATGCACGTGCCGGTGGAATCCGCCCGCGCGGCGATTGCGCACGCGCAGGAAGTGGGCGCGGATTGCATGATCGCCCTTGGCGGCGGGTCGACCACCGGGCTGGGCAAAGCCATCGCGCTGACCTCCGGCCTGCCGATCCTGGCGATTCCCACCACCTACGCCGGGTCCGAGATGACGCCGATCTATGGCCTCACCGACGCCGGCCTGAAGAAAACCGGCCGCGACCCGCGCGTGCTGCCGCGCACCGTGATCTACGATCCCGTGCTGACCGTGGGCCTGCCGGTGGCCTTGAGCGTGACCAGCGGCCTGAACGCCATCGCCCACGCCGCCGAGGGGCTGTACGCCGAGGATGCCAACCCGGTGACGTCGCTGATGGCCGAGGAGGGCATCCGGGCGCTGGCCCGCGGCATTCCCCGCGTGTTCGCTGCGCCCACCGACCTGGATGCCCGCGCCGATTGCCTCTACGGTGCATGGCTGTGCGGCACGGTGCTGGGCAGCGTCGGCATGGCGCTGCACCACAAGCTGTGCCATACGCTGGGCGGCAGTTTCAACCTGCCCCATGCCGAGACGCACACGGCGGTGCTGCCGCACGCCATGGCCTATAACGCCTTGGCCGCGCCCGATGCCATGGCGCGGATCCGCCGGGCCATGGGCGGGGAGGGCATCTCCGCCGCCGCCGCGCTTTACGACCTGGCCGCCCGCCATGGCGCGGCCACGGCGCTGCGCGATATCGGCATGAAGGCCGAGGACCTGGACCGCGCCGCGGATATCGCCTTGGCCAACCCGTACTGGAATCCGCGCCCGATCGAGCGCGCGCCGATTCGCGAATTGCTGCAGGCCGCCTTTGAAGGCGTGCGCCCGGACTGAGCGGGCCAGCAAACACACCACACACGACGCACAACGCATAGCGCATAGCGCACCGGAGACAAACAATGCAGATCGGCTTTATCGGAATTGGCAAGATGGGCTTGCCCATGGGGCGTCACCTGGCCGCGGCCGGGCACGCGGTCGAAGGCTTCGACCTGTCACCCGCCGTGCTGGAAGCCGCGCGCCAGGCCGGGTTGAAGACGGCCGGCTCGCTCGCGCAGGCAACCGCCGGCAAGAACGTTGTGTTCAGCTCGCTGCCGCACGATGCGGCCTTCGAGGCCGTGGGCGCGCAAGTGGCTGAGCTGGCCGCGCCGGGCACGCTGTATATCGATACCAGCACGGTGTCGCCGCAAGCGTCCGCTCGCGTGGCCGCCGTGCTGGCGCAGCGCAACATCCCGTACCTGCGCGTGACGGTATCCGGCAACAACAAGATGGCCGAGGCGGCGCAGCTGACCTCGCTGGTATCCGGCCCGGCGGCCGCCTATGCGGCGGCAAAGCCGCTGCTGGCCGCGCTCGGGCCGGCCCAGTTCTACCTGGGCGAAGCCGAGCAAGCGCGCCTGATGAAGCTGGTGGTGAACCTGATGATCGGCCTGACCTCCGGCATGCTGGCCGAAGCGCTGGCACTCGGCGCCAAGGGTGGCCTCAAGTGGCAGGACATGTGGTCTGTCATCACCGCCAGCGCGGTGGCCGCGCCCATCGTCAAGGCCAAGTCGGCGCAGCTGGTCGAGAACGACTACACGCCCACCTTCACCGTGGACCAGATGCTCAAGGACGTGGGACTGATCCTGGATGCGGGCGCCGACCTGCGCGTGCCGCTGTCGCTCACCGCGCTGCTGGGCCAGATGCTGCAGGGCGCCGCCGCGCAGGGCATGGCCGGCGACGATTACGCCGCGGTGATCAAGTCCACGCGGCTCGCCGCCGGGCTGCCCAGCGTCAATGGCTAGGCAGGGCGCTTAAGCGCACCGTCACGACGTCCACTTGCGCTCGTAGTCCATGCGCTCGAAGT
This sequence comes from Cupriavidus sp. UME77, assembly GCF_014170355.1. Taxonomy (NCBI): domain Bacteria; kingdom Pseudomonadati; phylum Pseudomonadota; class Betaproteobacteria; order Burkholderiales; family Burkholderiaceae; genus Cupriavidus; species Cupriavidus sp. UME77. Next base: position 37,908 of record NZ_LZZU01000069.1, on the reverse strand, counting down.
GCGCCACCAGGTAGTCGATGAACAGGCGCACCTTGGCGGCCAGGTAGCGCCGGCTCTGGAAGGCGATGTTGATGGTGAGCCGGGGCAGGTCCCAGTCGTCCAGCACCGGGATCAGCCGGCCCGCCACGATATCGTCGTAGACGATGTACTTGGGCTGCACCAGGATGCCCAGGCCTTCCAGCGCGGCCGCGCGGATCACCTGGCCGTCGTTGGACTCCAGCTTGCTGCGCACCGTGATCGTTTTCTCCTCTGCATTGCGGGTAAAGGCCAGCTCGTGCGGCCGGTTGGCGTACGAGTAGATCAGCATGTGGTGGCGCAGCAGGTCGTCGACGTTGCGCGGCGTGCCCATGCGGTCCAGGTAGCGTGGCGAGGCGGCCAGGATGCGGCGCGTCTCGGCCAGCCGGCGCACGGTCAGGCCGGAGTCCGGCTCGAACTCCCGCGTGCGGATGGCCAGGTCGATGCCACTGTCCATGATGTCGTAGTAGCGGTTGGCCGCAAGGATGTTCACGTCCACCTTGGGATAGAGGCTGGTGAAATCCGGCAGCAGCGGCGCGAGGTGCTTCATGGAAAACGACAGCGATGCGGTGACCGTCAGCGTGCCGCCCGGCTCCAGCACATTGGCGTTGACCGCGGCTTCCGCCTCCTTCATTTCCGTCAGCACGCCCTTGCAGCGCCGGAAAAACTCGTGCCCCACATCGGTCAGGTAAAGACGGCGCGTGTTGCGCTCGATCAGCCGCGCCGATAGCCGCTGCTCCAGCGAGGTGAGGTAGCGGCTTGCCGCCGCGTTGGAAATGTCCAGGCGCTCGGCGGCCTTGCTGATGCTGCCCAGCTCCGCGATCTGGACGAAGAGTTCGAATTCGGTCCAACGGTCCATGCCTTGTCTCCCCGTGTGTCCCTTGGTCCGCCGCGCGAGCCGTTTTGATTCTCTCGCCTGGCGGAAAGAAGATTTCCTTATCCGTCGTTTTTTTCCATTTGCCGGCAGTATAGAGTTTGTTCCAGCGCCTGTCAGGCAGGACAGGATGCCTGCAAAACCCAGAGCGGCGCGCCGGCCACAGGCAGCGCCGCCAGGCAACGGAGACACACCCATGATCCTGGTACGCGGGGCCACTCTGGTCACCATGGAACCCGCCCTCGGCGAGTTCACCGGCGATCTGCTGATCGACGGCGAGCGCATCGCCGCCATCGCACCGCATCTCGAAGCGCACGGCGCCGAGCTGATCGACGCGCGCGGCTTCATCGTCGCCCCAGGCTTTGTCAACGCGCATATGCACACCTGGCAGACCGCGCTGCGCGGCGTTGCCTCGGGCTGGACGCTGACCGAGTATTTCCGGCAGATGCATGCCGGGCTGGCCACGCGCTTCACGCCCGATGACATCGGCATCGCCACGCTCGTCGGCGCCTGGAACCAGCTCGATTGCGGTACCACCACGCTGGTGGACTGGTGCCACAACAATCCCACGCCGGCGCACAGCGATGCCGCGCTGGACGCGCTGGAGCATGCCGGCATCCGCGCCGCGTTCCTGCACGGCTCACCCAAGCCAGACCCCAAGCCCGGCGCGCTGCCGTTCTGGGAAATGCCGCACCCGCGCGGCGAGGTGGAACGCCTGTCCAGGCGGCTGCAAGGCTCATCCCTGCTCAGCCTCGGCCTGGCCATCCTCGGCCCGCATTACTCGACGCTGGAAGTGGCGCTGCACGATTTTGCGCTGGCACGGGAATTTGGCCTGCTGGCCAGCATGCACCAGGGCGGCGGCAGCGCCCGCACGCCGCAGGGGTGGGAGCGGCTGGAGCAGGCCGGGCTGCTTGGCCCCCATATCAACATCGTGCACGGCAACAACCTCACCGACGCGCAGCTGGCGCGCTTCGTCGGGCTGGGCATGAGCTTCTCCGTCACGCCGGAGAACGAACTGACGCAGGGCCATGGCTTCCCCATCACGGGCCGGCTGACGCGCCTGGGCGCCGCGCCGTCGCTCGGCGTGGACCTGGAATCGGGTTTGTCCGGCGAGATGTTCATCGCCGCGCGCATGGCGCTGGGCATCCAGCGCGCGCTGGACCATGCCGGGTACCGCCAGCAGCACGGCGAGATCGCTCCCGCGCACGCGGTGAGCTGCCGCGATGCGCTGGACTGGATCACGCTGGCCGGCGCGCGGATGCTCGGCATGCAAGACCGCATCGGCTCGCTGGCCGTGGGCAAGCAGGCCGACCTGGTGATGATCGACGCCCGCAAGCTCAACATGATGCCGCTGCACGACCCGGTGAGCGCCATCGTGATGCAGGCCAGCCTGGCCAATATCGACAGCGTGTTCGTGGCAGGCAAGGCGCGCAAGCGCCACGGCCGGCTGCTGGTGGACGGGCTGCCGGGCAAGCTTGAAGCGCTGCGCGCGTCGGGCGAACGCCTGGCGGCGGGGCAGTGAGCGCAAGCGATGTCGCGCAGGCAAAAGGAAGGGCGGTGGCAGCGGCAAACACGGTCACTTCGAGTGACCGCCCGCCCTCTCCCCCGGCGCCCACAAGTGGGAGAGGGGAGCCAACCAGCGGCAAGATCAACCACTGTGGTAGCCGTGTTTCCCGCCCGAAGGGGCGGGAAACACCCACGGCGATGCGAAGCGAGCCGTGGAGGTTCACCCAGGCCGTATGGGGCGCCCTGGGGTGTCGCCCCATCCGGCGCGCCTTCTTTGCCTACTTTCTTGGCAAGACAAGAAAGTAGGTCGCCGCCCCGCAGGGGCGGTGAAAATGCAGTTGCCTTTGCCGTCATCAACGTGCCACCAGCGCCAGGAAGCCACCAACGATACCAACGATACCAACGATAAGAAGGAGACCACATGCATCGACAACCCGCCCCGCACGGCATCGGCATCGGCATCGGCGCCGGCAAGATCTTCAGGCTCGCATCATGAACGCAATCACCGAAATCACGCCGCTGTTCGAGATGCGCGGCATCTGCAAGCACTTCCCCGGCGTGAAGGCGCTGGACGATGTGTCGTTCGCCATCTACCCCGGCGAGGTGCATATGCTGCTGGGCGAGAACGGCGCCGGCAAGTCGTCGCTGATGAAGGTGCTGTGCGGCGTCTACGTGGCCGATGCCGGCGAGTTCTATCACGACGGCAGCCCGGTGGCGATCGCCAGCCCGGCCGACACGATGCGCCTTGGTATCGCGGTGATCTTCCAGGAGTTCTCGCTGGTGCCTTACCTGGACATCGCGCAGAACATCTTCCTGGGCCGCGAGCCGCGCGGGCGCATTCCCGGCTCCGTCGATGCCGCCAGGATGCACGCCGAAGCGCGCCGCATCCTGGATATCCTGGGCATGGAGGTGAGCACGCGCACGCCGGTGCATGCGCTGGGCGTGGCCCAGCAGCAGATGGTGGAGATCGCCAAGGCGCTGTCGCAGAACGCGCGCATCCTGGTGCTGGATGAGCCCACCGCGGCGCTATCCGAGCGCGAGACCGAGAAGCTGTTCGCCGTGATCGCGCGGCTCAAGGCCGATGGGGTGTCGATGATCTATATCTCGCACCGCATGGCGGAGGTCTTTGCGCTGGGCGACCGCATCACCATCTTGCGCGACGGCCGCAAGGTAGGCGCCTGCCTGCCCGGCGACGCCACCCCGGACGAACTGGTGGCGCGCATGGTCGGGCGCAAGGTCGACATGAGCTACAGCCGCGAGCGCAGCGCGCAACTGGGCGAAGTGGCGCTGGACGTGCGCAACGTCAGCGCGGACACCGGCATCGCGGATATCAACCTGCAGGTGCGCGCCGGCGAGATCGTGGGCCTGGCCGGGCTGGTGGGCTCGGGCCGCAGCGAGGTGGCGCGCGCCGTGTTTGGCGCGGACCCGATCCAGCAGGGCGAAATCCACATCTTTGGCAAGCGTCTGGCCGGCGGCCCGGACCGCGCCCGTGAGCTGGGTGCCGCGCTGATTCCGGAAAGCCGTAAGTCGGAGGGGCTGGCGCTGATCCGCACGGTGCGCGACAACCTGCTGCTGGCCGGCTTGCGGCGCGCCTTTCCCGCGCGCTGGTATCGCGCAGACAAGGCCGAGGCGCTGGCCGAGCGCGAGATCGCGCGGCTGCGCATAGCCACGCCCGACGGCAACCAGCTGGCGCAGTTCCTCTCCGGCGGCAACCAGCAAAAGATCGTGATCGGCAAATGGCTGGTCGCCGAAGCGAAGCTGTTTATCTTCGACGAGCCCACGCGCGGCATCGACGTCGGCGCCAAGGCCGAGATCTTTGCGCTGATCGACAGCCTGGTGAAGCAGGGCGCCGGTGTGCTGCTGATCAGCTCCGAACTGCCGGAGATCATCAATGTCTGCGACCGCACCTATGTCATGCGCGGCGGGCGCATCGCCGGCGAAGTCGCCCATGGCGAGATGACCGAAGAACGCATTCTGCAACTGGGGATGAACGATGCTTGATACCAACGCACTACCGCGGCCGCTCGGCCTGTCCACCGGCAAGGTGCCCGGATCGGTCTGGGTGCTGCTGCTGCTTTCGCTGGGCTTCAGCGCGACGGGCTCGGGCTTCCTGAGCGTGGAGAACCTGCTGAACATCGGCGCGCAATCCACGATCTTGCTGCTGATCGCCTTGCCGATGACGCTGATCATCATGACCGAAGGGCTTGACCTGTCCATGGGGGCCGTGCTGACGCTGTGCGGCGTGGTGCTGGCGATGGTGATGGTGGCCACGCAATCGCTGCCCCTGGCCTTGGGCGCGGCGCTGCTTACCGGGCTGGCGTTCGGCCTGCTCAATGGTGCGCTGGTGTCGTGGCTGGAGATCCCGCCGTTCGTGGCCACGCTCGGCACGCTGGGCGTCGCGCAGGGGCTGGCGCTGGTGGCCACCGATGGCCAGAGCGTGACCGGTATCGGCGACACGATTCCGCTGATCTACGCCGGGCAACTGCTGGGCGTGCCGCTCCCGATCTGGATCGCGGTGGGGTTCTACGGGCTGTTCCACTGGCTGCTCTACCACACCCGCTTTGGCGCCTATGTGTTCGCGCTGGGCGGCAACCGCGAGGCGCTCAAGTTCTCCGGCGTGCGCATCAATGTCTATCTGATCGCTGTTTATGCGCTGGGCGGGCTGATGGCCGGCGTGGCCGCGCTGCTGCTCACGGCGCGCATGAATGCCGGGCACCCCACGGCGGCCATCGGGCTGGAGTTCGATGCCATCGCCGCGGTGGCGGTGGGCGGCACCACCTTCGACCGCGGCAACGGCTGGCTGCCCGGCACTGTGCTAGGGGTGCTGGCGGTGGGGGTGCTGCGCAACGGGCTCAACCTGGTGGGCGTGCAGTCGTCGGTGCAGGTGGCGGCCATCGGGCTGCTGGTGCTGGTGGTGCTGCTGATCGAATCGTTCAAGGGGAAAGCATGAACACGGCGACTCTGTTCCCGCCACTTTCGGCGGATGCCCGCTCGTTTGCCTACCGGCTGTTTGCGCTGGGCCTGCTGTGCCTGCTGCTGGCGGTGGCGTCCGACGCGTTCCTGACGCTGGGCAACATCCTTAACGTGCTGCGCCAGGCCAGCCTGCTGTTCCTGCTGGCGTCTGGCGTGACGCTGGTGATCCTGACCGGCGGGCTGGACTTGTCGGTGGGCGCCAACGTGGCCATGTCGGCCTGCGTGGCGGCCACCGTGATGAAGGCCACCGGCTCCACCCTGCTCGGCGTGGTTGCAGGGCTGGGCACCGGCGCGCTGATCGGGCTGGCCAACGGCCTGCTGGTGGCCATGCTGCGCATCCCGCCATTCATTGCCACCTACGGCATGTTGTGGGTGCTGCACGGCGTCACCTACTGGTTCATGGCGGGCGAGACCATCCACGGCTTCCCGCCGGCGTTCCGGGCGATCGGCAGCGGCTACCTGTGGGGCGTGCCCATTCCGGTGTACCTGATGCTGGCGTTCCTGGTGGCGGGCACCGCCATGTCGCAGAAGACCACCTATGGCCAGGAGATCTACGCCCTCGGCGCCAATCCCGTCGCGGCCCGGCTCTCCGGCGTGCCGGTCAAGCGGCGGCTGGTGCTGGTGTACCTGGTGAGCGGCGCCATGGCCGGCATCGCCAGCCTGGTGTTCCTGGCGCGGCTCAACTCGGCCGAGGGCGACATCGGCGAGGCGCTGACGCTGCCCGCCATCGCCGCGGTGCTGATCGGCGGCACCTCGCTGTTCGGCGGCGTGGGCCGGGTATCCGGCACGCTGGTCGGCGCCATCATCCTCACGCTGGTGCTCAACGGCATGAACCTGCTCACCGTCAGCGCCAACTGGCAACCGCTGGTGACGGGCGTGATCGTGGTGCTGGCGGTATTCCTGGATACGCTGTCGCGCAAGCGGCTGGGCGTGAGGTCTTAGCTCGACGTCGTCAAACAAGCTCGCAAGCTTTTCATTCAAGACAAAGGAGACAACATGAACGTACGTAACCTGAAGCAACTGGCCGGCTTGCTGGCCCTCGGCATCCTGGCCGCGCCGGCCCACGCGGACGGCGAGCGCATCGCGGTGTTCACCAAGAACCAGACCAACCCATTCTTCCAGGTCGTGCGCCAGGGCGCGGATGCGGCGGCCAAGAGCATGAACGCGCGCGTCACCCACTACATCCCCACCAAGCCGGACAGCATCCCGGAGCAGATGAGCCAGATCGAGGACGTGATCGTCAAGAAGGCCGACGCCATCGTCTTCGTCCCGGTGGACTACAAGGCCATGGGCCCTGGCGTGAAGAAGATCAACGCGGCCAACATCCCGGTGGTCAACGTGACCGACAAGAGCGACGTGGGCAATTTCGTCTCCTTCATCGGCGCCAGCGACTACGACCTGGGGCTGAAGACCGCCACGCACCTGTTCAAGGCCATGGGCGGCAAGGGCAATGTGGTGCTGCTGGAAGGCATCAAGGGCTCGCTGACCAATATCGACCGCGTCAAAGGCATGCACGACGCGCTCAAGGCCTTCCCCGGCATCAAGCTGGTGGCCTCGCAGCCGGCCAACTACCAGCGCCTGCAGGCCCTGCAGGTGATGGAGAACCTGATGCAGTCGTACCCGCAGATCGACGGCATCTTTGCCACCAACGACGCCATGGCCATCGGCGCCATCGAGGCGCTGCAGGGCGCCAACCGCAAGGCGCTGGTGTCCGGCATCAACGGCACGCAGGAGGCCATCGACGCGATCAAGGCCGGCACCATGCTTGCCACGGGTGACTACAATGGATTTGCCCAGGGTTGCCTGGGCATGACCGCCGCCATCCGCAAGCTGCGCGGCATGCCGGTCACGCAGAGCATCGTGCTGCCGGCCACGGTGGTGGACAAGACCAACTACCAGTCGATCGACATCCCGGTGAGCAAGCGTGCCTGCCCGCGTTGGGAAGATGCCGCCAAGGCCTGATCCTGATGTCCGCAAGAACGACCACAATAACGACCACAAGAACGTCCACAAGAACGTCCGCAAGAACGACCACAAGGGAACACGCATCATGCGCAACCTAGACGAAGAGACCATCACCCAGGCCGTGCTGGCGCGGCATGCCGACATGCCCAACGGGCGGATGAAGGAGATCATGACCAGCCTGGTCCAGCATCTCCACGCCTTTGCCCGCGAGGTGCATCTCACCGAGGCGGAATGGGCCGAAGGCATCAAGTTCCTGACCGAAGTCGGCCACACTTGCACCGGCAGCCGGCAGGAGTTCATCCTGCTGTCCGACACGCTTGGCCTGTCCACGCTGGTCACCGCGCAGAACCACAAGAAGCCGCGCGGCTGCACCGAGGCCACGGTGTTCGGGCCGTTCTACGTGGACGACGCGCCAGAGTACGAACTGGGCGCCGACGTAGCCAACGGCATGACCGGCGAGCCGTGCTACGTCAGTGGCAAGGTCAAGAGCGTGACGGGCGAGGTGGTGCCGAACGCGCGGCTGGAAGTCTGGCAGGCGGATTCGGAAGGCTTCTACGATGTGCAGCAGGCGGGGCTCGATGGCCACCAGGGCCGCGGCACGCTGACAGCCGACGAGCGCGGCGGCTTTCACTTCAAGTCGATCGTCGCCGAGTGCTACCCGATTCCGCATGATGGCCCGGTGGGCCGCATGCTCGATGCCATGGGCCGCCATCCGTGGCGTCCGGCGCACCTGCACTTCATGATCTCGGCGCCGGGGTTTGAGACGCTCATCACCCATGTGTTCCGGGAGGGCGGCGAGTACCTGGATTCCGACGCGGTCTTCGGCGTGCGCAGCTCCCTCATCGGGGACTGGGTGCGGCACGAGGCCGGCACCGCCCCGGATGGCACGCCATCGGCCACGCCGTTTTACACGCTGGATTTCGATTTCATTCTCAACCCGGCACCGGCAGCGCCGGCGCCGTCCCGGAGGTAGGCCTCATGCTGTTCGTATTCCATCTTCTCGACAAGCCCGGCACGGGCGAACTGCGCGCCCGCGTGCGCCCGGCGCACAAGGTCTATCTCGGCGCCAAGGCCGACAGCATCGCCTTTGCGGGCCCGCTGCTGGCCGAGGACGGCACCACCATGGCCGGCAGCCTGCTGGTGATCGATTTTCCGTCGCTTGCCGAGGCCAAGGCGTGGCTGGCCGGGGAGCCCTTCACGCAGGCTGGGGTCTATGGGCAGTCGACCGTGCATGGCTTTAGCAACCTGTGGCCGCAGAAGGTCGGTTTCCCGCCGGCCTGACGTTGGCCGCGCGTTGGCTTGACGTGAAGAACATCGGGAACATCAGGAAAATCAGCCAAGATCCGCCAAGATCGGCAAAGGGAGAAATCGTGTCCATCGTCAAACACATCGTGATGTGGAACCTGCGCGGAGAAACCGAAGTCGACAAGCAAGACGCCGTGGCGCGGCTCAAGCTTGCGTTCGAAGGGCTTCGCGGCCGGATCCCCGGAATGCGCCACCTGGAAGTCGGCGTGGACTCTAGCAAGGTCAACTACGCCTGCGACGTGGTCCTGTACTCCGAGTTCGAATCGCAATCGGCGCTGGAGGGGTACGCTACCCACCCGGAGCACCTGCGGGTGAAGGAGGAACTGGGTGACTTGCGCATTGCACGCCACCAGGTGGACTATGAGCCGTCTGCGTGAATGACGCGTGGATGACGCGTGGATGACATAAGGGAGGTAACTGGAGGCGGTCAGGCGTCAGGCGCTGCGCGCCGCCGTCCCCTGGCTAGCCGGCGGAAACACGCACCACGAGCCGTCGCCGTGGCGGAAGAAAAACAGCATGTCGGCCTCGCGTTCCACGCCGACATAAGGCACCCGGCCGGTACACATCCTGCCGAAGCGCGCAACGCGCACCGGCCGGCCTTCGGCAGGGCCAATCCATTTGGCCACGATCGCATGCAGGTTGGTGGTGTCTGATCGCATTTCCGTTCTCCCGGTTCCGTTAGCCGTTAGCCGTTAGCCGCTGGCCGCTGGCCGTTAGCCGCGCTCGGGGCTGGGCCCTTGATTCCATGCTAGGAGGGAGCGGGCCGGGGCGAAGTCGGAAAGACGGTAAATGCGCATCGGCGGACGAGGAATCCGGCGTCAGCAAGTGGCTTACAAATTGGCTCACAAACAGGGGTGCTGCGGCGGCACAGGGCTGCCCGGCCTCGCCAGGAAGCCGGTGCGCGCCTTGGTCCGCCCTTGGTGCGCTTCAGTCTCGATCTCGGCCAGCGCTGCGTGACATCAGCAGGCCCAGGATGATGCCAACGCCAACCGCCATGCCCATGGACCGCAGCGGCTGCGCCTTGACATAAGCCGCGGTGTCCTCCGCGCGCTGCGTGATCTGCTGGCGCACGTTGTCCGAGATGCCTTTGGCCGCCTCCTTGGTCGTGGCCATCTTGTGCAGGAAGTCCTGTTTGGCCTCTTCCATCGCGGTGGCCGACAGGGACGGCAGGCGGGCGATCAGGTCGTCCAGCTCGCGCTTGAGGCCGGAAGCTTCGTCCCGCGCGACAGCGCCGATCTGCCGGCCGGCGGATCTGGTGGCATCCAGCACGTTCGAGGTAGCCGTGCCAACCTTGCCGGCGATACGCGAGGCCTCGTCCTGCGCCGACGATTGTCCATTGCCAACGGTTTCCATGTGGGTTCTCCTGAAGAGTGTTTGGGGGCAGGGTCCAGGCGCAGCTTTCGTGCCATGTGGCAACGCACGCTCGTTGCGGCAACAGGGCGGGTCGGCACGGGTCGGAAAGGAAAGAAAGTTACCGGCTTTTGTAATTCTTCCCGTGATCCCGAAGCCCATGCCGCGGCGCCGCCTGCCCCAACGGCCTGGCATGTTCGTTGCGCGCTCTCTGGCACCACCCTTTTTCAGGAGACGAACATGGGACAACTCAATCCCGGCATGCCTGCCGGCAGCAGGGGCGCGGCCATTGTCGGCCGCGGTGTGGGCGATGGCCCGGGCCCCGATGTCATGGGCGCATCGACGCTCGAGGGCGACAAGGTCTATTCCTCGGACGGCGAACATGTCGGCAAGATCTCTGAGATCATGCTCGACGTGCGCGGTGGCCGCATTGCGTACGCGGTGCTTACCAGCGGGGGCTTCCTCGGCATGGGCGACACGCTGCACGCCATTCCCTGGGGCGCGCTCACCCTGGACACCGACGAAAAGTGCTTCCGCATCGGCGTGACCGCGCAACGCATCAAGGATGCCCCGGGTTTCGACAAGGACAGCTGGCCGGCCATGGCGGATCCTCAATGGGGCACCACGCTGCATGAGTACTATGGCCGCAACCCCTACTGGATCGGGGATGGCGGGCCGCTTTGAGCCAGGTTGCGCGCTGAAATGACCTGCGTAGTTACCTCGTAGTTACCTCGTGGTTACCTGTTAGTGCGGGCTGTCCCACCGGTGTGGGGCAGCCTTGCCGTGTCCATGCGAAAATCTACCCCGGCCTGCGGAAATACCGGCAGGCCCACGGGATGAACGCCGCTGCCCTGGACGTTCAAGACGATAAATTCGCGCGCGAAGGCGGTCCCCCGGACCTGTTGATCGCGACGCCAAATGGAGACAGGACCTTCCTATGGGCATCACAGAATTTCTGACGCAGCCGATCGGCAACCTCGCGGACTGCGTCCGCCTGCACGCCGCAGAGCGGCCCGGGCATGTCGCGGTCGTCGACAGCCGGGGCTCGCTTACCTATGCCGAGTTCGACGCACTGGCCGACCGCGTCGCCACCGCTTTGCAACGCGACGGCCTGGAGCCCGGCGCCTCGCTTGCCATCTGCGCGGCAGCGTCCATCGAATACGCCGCCATCCTGATCGGCGGCCTGCGCGCCGGCGTTGCCCTGGTGCCGCTCGCCCCGTCCTCCACGCCGGCAAGCCTGGCCGGCATGGTCGAAGACTCCGACGCCCGGGTGTTCTTTGTCGACGCGGACGTCCTGCGCGAGATCGAGCCGGTGAAGGATCGTATCCAGGCCCGCCTTATCGGGCTGGCCGACGCCCCCGCCGGGCTCGCGTTCGAAGCCTGGCTGGCCCCGCACGGCAGCCGCCCGCAAGCGCATGCCATCGCGCCGCATCAGGTGTTCAACATCATCTACTCCTCGGGCACGACCGGCACGCCCAAGGGCATCGTGCACGCCCACGCCCTGCGCTGGAACCAGATCCGCCGTGTCCAGGAATCCGGCGGCTACGGCCCCGACGCCGTCACGCTGATCTCCACGCCGCTGTACTCCAACACCACGCTGGTGAGCTTCATCCCCACCCTGGCGCTAGGCGGCACCGCCGTGCTGATGCCCAAGTTCGACGCGCAGCGCTATCTGCAACTGGCCGCGCAGCACCGCGTCACGCACAGCATGCTGGTGCCGGTGCAATACCAGCGCCTGATGGCGCGCGCGGACTTCGGTGACTACGACCTGTCGTCGTACCGGATGAAGTTCTCCACCAGCGCGCCGCTTTCCGCCGCGCTCAAGGCCGATATCCTCAAGCGCTGGCCCGGCGGCCTGGTGGAGTACTACGGCATGACCGAAGGCGGCGGCAGCTGCGTGCTGGCCGCGCACGAGTTCCCCAACAAGCTTCACACCGTGGGCAAGCCCATGGAGGGCCATGACATCCGCCTGATCGACGACGACGGCAATGAAGTGCCGGTGGGCGAGATCGGCGAAGTCGTCGGCCATTCCAACGCCATCATGGCCGGCTACCACAAGCAGCCGGAGAAGACGACCGCGGCCGAATGGCGCGACGCCACCGGCAAGCTCTTTATCCGCACCGGGGACGTTGGCCGCTTCGACGAAGACGGCTTCCTCACGCTGATGGACCGCAAGAAGGACATGATCATCAGCGGCGGATTCAACATCTATCCCAGCGATCTCGAAGGGATCCTGCAGCAGCATCCGGAGGTGCTGGATTGCGCGGTGGTTGGCGTGCCCTCGCAGCGCTGGGGCGAAACGCCGGTGGCCTTTGTGGTTCGGCGCGATGGTGCCACGGTGTCTGGTGATGCCTTGATGGCCTGGACCAACGAGCAGGTTGGCAAGACGCAGCGGCTTGCCGTGCTGGAACTGGTGGATGTGCTGCCGCGCAGTGCGATCGGGAAGGTGCTCAAGCGGGAACTGCGGGACGGGTTCCGGCCCGGACGGCCGCTGGACTGAGGCGGGGAGGGCGGGGCGCACGCGCCTGGCTGGCGCGCCTCTGTCGCCAGCGATTGCGTTATTTTTGCCGTGCGCCCGGCCCTTGCCTTCTTGCCTTCCCAGCCTCCGGCCACAACGGCGAGCTCACGGAGAAATCCGCCTCGTCCATCGTGATTGCCTTCAGCGACCGGACCACGGCACGCGTGTCCCCCGTGCGCCACTGGAAATAGTAGGACAGGTTGTGCGGCGCCGGCGTGCTCGTCAGCTCCGCCAGCTTGCCGGCACGCACAAACGGCTCCACGTAGGACTGCGGGAACAGGCTGATCCCCACGCCCGCCATCACCATGGCAATCAGGGCCGACAGGCTGTTGCAAACCAGCGCCCTGGGAATCTCCAGCTTCTGCGCCGCCGCCCATTTCTCGAAGGCCTGCGTCAGGCCCGCTTCCGCGCTAAGCATGATCACCGGATGCTCGGTGAAGTGCCGGGGCGTGAGGACCGTGCCGCCAGCCAGCCGCTGCGGCGCCGCCATCCATTTGTACGCCAGCTCGCCGACCTTCTCCTGCGACAGGTTGGGCGAAGCGCAGGGGCCGGGAATGATCGCGAAATCCAGCTCGCCGCGCTCCAGCTTGCGTTCCAGGTTGCGCGTCAGGTCCACCTGTGGCTCCAGCACCAGGTTCGGGTGCAGTTCGCGCACCCGCGCGACCAGGCTCGGAAACCAGGTGGACGCCACCAGCTCGCTGATGCCGAAGCGGCAGCTCCCGCGCAGCGCGCTTGCCATGTCCAGGTCCGAGCGGATGCGGCTTTCGATGTCGAGGATCTGGGCGGCATGCTCAAGCAGGCGCTCGCCCGCGTCGGTGATCACCGAGCGTTGCCCGGTACGGTCGAACAAGGCCTTTCCCAGATCGTCTTCCAGCTCGGCGATGCGCTTTGACAGCGATGACTGCGTGACATGCAGCCGCGCGGCGGCGACGGAAAAACTGCCGAGTTTTGCGGCCCAGTAGAACGCTTCCAGCTGCTTGAGTGTCATGGCGATGCCTTGGCCCGGCGATGCGTTCGCTGCCCGGCTCGCGTGCGGTCATTCCAGAATCTCACCGGGGGACGTGAGGATTTGTCGCTTTCTTCCCGCGCGGGAGGTACGTATCGTCTGGCCATTGTCAATATCGGCTGGGAGAGGGAAAGATCATGCGGCACGGGCTCAAGGCATGCAAGGCGCATCACGCAATCCACACGCTGGGCGCGTTGCTTCTGTTCGCAACGGGCGTGGCGGCGACGCCGGCCAGGGCGGAATGGCCCAGCGATCATCCCATCCAGGTCTATGTCGGGTTTGCCGCCGGTGGCGGCACCGATACCATGGCGCGCACGATGGCGCCGTTCATCCAGCGCTACCTTGGCGCAAACGCCAGCCTGGTGGTGCAGAACAAGCCCGGCGCCGCTGGCGAGATCGCCAACCTCAACCTGATGCGCTCGGCGCCGGACGGCTACACCGTTGGCGTGGTCAACCTGCCGGCCATGGCGTTTTCGCCGCTGTACCGGAAGACCAGCTTCGATCCGGCCGCGCTGCGGCTGGTCGCCCGGGTGCTGAGCGACCCGACCATCCTGGTCACGCGCAAGGATAGCCCGTACAACAACCTGAAGGACGTGGTGGCGGCGTTGAAGAAGAAGCCGGCGTCGCTGTCTTTCGGTCACAACGGGGTCGGGACGAACGGGCACCTGGCGCTACTGCAATTGCAGAACGTGGCGGGCGTCAAGGTCACCGACATCCCCTATAACGGGACGGCGCAATCCAAGACGGCTTTGTTTGGCGGGCATATCGATCTTGCGGCGGTCACCACGGGCGAGCTGCAGGATGCGAGCAAGGAGGCCGTGCCGCTGAAGATCATCGCGCAGATGGGGGAGAAGCGCGCCGCTTCGCTGCCCGATGTGCCCACGGCCCGGGAGCAAGGCTTTGACGATGTGATGCCGGCCGAGCGGGGGATCGCGGTGCCCGCGGGCGTGCCGCCAGCCATCGTGGAGAAGCTGCGCGCGGCCATCCGGGCGACCCTCAAGGATCCGGAGTACCTGAAGAAGGCCGGCAACGATGCGCCGGTGCTGGCCTACCTGCCGGGAGACGAGTGGGCCCGGGAAATCGCCGCGCGCAAGCCCATGATGCGCAAGCTGGCCGACGGCATGCCCAAGGAGTGACAAGCCCCATGACGTTCCAACCATCCTCGCGATCCTAAGTCCATGCCACGCATTGCCCCGGTTCAAAAGACCGCATCCCTGCGCACCCTGCTGCAACGGGAATCGTTCGTCGTGGCGCCTGCCGTCCACGATATCTTCAGCCTGCGGCTGGTGGAGCAGGCGGGCTACCAGAGCGCCTGCATCAGCGGCGCCATGCTGTCGTACAGCCTGCTGGGCGTGCCGGACATCGGCCTGCTCACGCTGACGGAATGCGTGGAGCACTGCCGGCGGCTGACCCGCGCCTCATCCATTCCCATCACCGCAGATGCGGACGCCGGCTATGGCAACCCGCGCGGTGTCCATTACGCCGTGGAACTGTTCGAGGAAGCTGGCGCGGCCGGCCTGAACATCGAGGACCAGGTGGTGCCAAGGCGCTGGGGCTCGGCGGCGGCCAAGGAGGTGGTGCCGCTTGGCGAGATGCTCGCCAAGATCGACGCCGCGCAGCGCGCCAGGCGCGACAGCAACTTCATGATCATTGCCCGCACGGACGCATTTGCCTGCGAAACCACCGAGCAGGTCATCCTCCGGGCAAGGGCGTACCAGGCGGCGGGCGCCGATATGCTGCTGCCCATTGCACCGCGCACCGAGGACGATATCGCCCGGCTGGTGCGCGCGCTGGATATCCCGGTGACGCTGAGCGCCGGGACCGGGCTGGCGCCAAGCCCGTCGGCCGCGAATGTTGCGCTGGAGCGGCTGCGCGAACTGGGGGTTCGCCGGGTTAGCCTGACCACGTTGCTGCCGGGCGCGGCGGTAGCCGGGATGCGGCGCAGCCTGGACGCCGTGCGGCGCGCGGGCAGCGATGACGGGATGGCGGCAGCGGGGGCGGCGAGCCTTGGGGCGCTGTTTGATGCGGCAGAGCAGATGGCTTTTGAGGATGCCCTGCTGCATTGACTGGAGACTGGAGACTGGCAACTGGCAACTGGCAACTGGCAACTGGCAATAGCGGGTCGATTGGGTTGATTGGGTTGATATGCCCGCCAGGCCGTCTGCCTCCTGAGGCCGGCCTCGCCAACGATCCGGGGCGCCCGCCGAATTGACCGGGTCCGCGACGACGATCGACCCAAGGCGCACACCCGGGGCAATCCACGTTTCTACCAGTCGCCATAGGCCGATACGATGCCACGCAGCAGCGCGTCGCGTTCCGCGCCAAGGTGGGCGCCGCTCGCGTCGCCCGCGGCATCCTTGCCGACAGCGGTATGCACCACCACCAGGTTCAATGCGGGATCGACGAAGATGGCCTGCCCGTAGACACCCAGAAGGGCAAAGCGGCGGTGACTGCTGGGCAGGATCCAGGTCTGCAGGCCATAACCGTAGTAGGTGCTGCCGTGGTACTGCATTTGCCCCGGCCGAAATGCTTCGGGTTGCCGTGTTGCGTCCGTCATCGCGAGCAGGTGGTCACGTGATACCACGGCGGTGCCTCTCACCAGTCCGTCGGCTGCCATCATCAGGCCCAGGCGGGCGTAGTCGTGCAGCGTGGCATTGAAGGCGCCTTGCGCGAACACGTCCTGGTCGGCCGGATTCACCAGCCAGGTCGCCTGCGCTTGGGCGCCGATCGGCTTCCATAGCTTCTCATCGACGTAATCACAGAGCGTGCGGCGCGTGGCGCCGCGCAACACCAGCCCCAGGATTTGAGTCTGAGCCCCGGCATAGTTGAAGCGCTGCCCTTCGGGATCGCTGCGCGCCGTGATCAGCCGGGCGGCCTGAGCAACGCCAACCCGGCGCACGGCATCGTTGAACCGGACCCGGTCGTCGTGCTCCGAGTAGTCCTCGATAAACCGGGCGCCCGAGGACATGCGCATCAGATTCACGATTCGGGTCTGTCCGTACAGCGTGTCCTTGAGTTGGGGCGCGTAGGTCTCGGCAGGGTCATCAAGCGAGCGGATGAAGCCCTCTTCCTGCGCCTTGACGATGGCCAGCGCGGTAATCGTCTTGGCCATCGAGTTGGAGAGCATCCGCATGTCGGCGCCGCGCATGTAGTTGTAGCGCTCCGCGACAATCTCGCCGTCCTTCACGACCAGAAGCCCGGTGGCGCGCTGTCGCTGCATGTAGTCGTCCAGTGTCAGCTTGCTGCCACGAAAGCGGTAACTGAACGGCGTCTCGGTGGCGGCCTTCTTCAGCGCAAGCGGATCGTCTGCCGGAGCGAGCGCACAGGATGGATTGAAGCTGTCCATCGCGCTGAACGAACCGACGAGATAGGGCTCCGTGTAGGCTTGCTTCAGGCTGCGAGCCGGTGGATAGCCCTCGGCCCTGCCCAGGGATGCTTCGTCGGGAGCGGCGGCGCTTGCATTGACGGCGAGCAAGGCAATCAGCGGGAAGCAGAGCAGGCGAGCGATCGTCATCATGGCGGGAGGTCATTGCGATGGCAGCATATTCTCATGCCACCGATGCAGCACGGCGCCGCTGACTATTATCAATTTCCATCGCTCGACGTCCCCACCGCTTCACCCTTGCGCGCATCCGTGGTACTGTATAAACATACAGTGTGCGCCGGCTAACCGGCAAGGAGTAAAGGGTGAAAGTCCCTGACAGCAGAAGATTTAGCGAATCACGCTGTCCCCGAGTCATGCGTTGTGCGCCGCGAGGCGCGCAGCGAAGCGTTGACAGGGGTGCGTATAGGCCAGCCATTGAGCCGCGAAAAATTTATCCAGTCCCGGGTGCCGACGCACTACTGTTTGCGGAAGGCAACACGGACGGGCGCGCTTGCGCGAGCGCCCGGACGACTCGGCGCGGTCTGAGACCCTGGCATGTACGTACGCTCCTTGTGCGGGAACCGGGAGATCTCTCGTCTGCCCAGCAGTGGCAGCGTTGCCGCCTGGTCCGCATCGGGAAGGCGAGGAGCCGAAGCCGATGATGTACGGACGAGAGAAGTCGGACTTCCCCATAGTAGCGACGAAGCTGGCGAACAAGTCCGGGCAACCGGAGGCGGAGTCGGTGGAGCCAAGGGGGAAGGCCAAGGGGAACACGGATTGGTTACACACGTCCCGGACGCTGAGCCGGATCAGCGTGTCCCAGAGATTAGTCCGTGTGCGGGAAGCCGCAAGGCAAAGGAAGAAGGAACGGTTCACAGCACTGTTCCACCTGATTGATCTTGAGTTGCTACAGACGTCGTTCTTCTGGCTTAAACGGAAGGCGGCGGCCGGGGTCGATGGGGTGACATGGAGCGACTACGAGCAGGATCTAGAGGAAAACCTGAGCGACCTGCACGGGCGCTTGCACCGCCAAGCCTATCGGGCACAGCCCAGCCGCCGGCAGTACATACCCAAGGCGGATGGAAAGCTGCGCCCTCTGGGCATTGCAGCGCTGGAAGACAAGATTGTCCAGCGTGCAGTGGTGGAAGTGCTCAACGCGGTCTATGAGACGGACTTCCTTGGGTTCTCGTATGGCTTCAGGCCACGGCGCAGTCAACACGATGCGCTGGATGCACTGGCCACCGGGATAGCGCGAACTTATGTGAACTGGATACTGGACGCCGACATCAGTCGATTCTTCGATACCGTCAGCCATGACTGGCTACTGCGGTTTCTGGAGCATCGCATCGGCGACCGGCGCGTGTTACGCCTGATCGGCAAATGGCTGAAAGCTGGCGCGATGGAAGATGGGGTGGTTACGGCCACCGAGGAAGGTACGCCGCAGGGTGCAGTCATCTCGCCCTTGCTGGCCAATATCTACCTGCACTACGTCTTCGACCTCTGGGCGAACCAATGGCGCAAGCGCCATGCGCAGGGGAACGTCGTGATCGTTCGATATGCCGACGACATCGTCGTCGGCTTCGACAAGGCCGATGATGCCAAACGCTTCAGGCGTGCCATGCAGCAACGGCTGGAGCAATTTGCGCTCAGGCTTCACCCGGAGAAAACCCGTTTGATCGAGTTCGGCCGCTTCGCAGCCGCAAATCGAGCCAAGCGGGGACTGGGCAAGCCCGAGACCTTCAACTTCCTCGGATTCACCCACATCAGTGGACGAGCCAAAGATGGCAAGTTCATGCTTAGGCGGCACACCCGGCGCGACCGGATGCAGGCCAAGCTACGGGAAATCAGGGAGGAGTTGAGACGCAGATGGCACCAGTCGATCTCGGAGCAGGGGAAATGGCTAAGGCGGGTGGTGCAAGGCTTCCTCAACTACCATGCTGTGCCGACCAACACGCACGCCATACGTGCATTCCGATTCCTAATTGCAAAGCTCTGGTGGCGCGCGCTGCGGCGCCGCAGCCAGAAGGACAGCACCACATGGAGTCGGATGGCGCGGTTGGTTCGCGATTGGTTGCCCCCACCTCGGGTCCTTCATCCTTGGCCTGTCATACGGTTTACCGCCAAACACCTGAGGCAGGAGCCCGGTGCGTAAATTGCGCACGCCGGGATCTGTGCGGGGGGTGCCTAGTAATAGGCATTCCTACCGCGACACTTCGAGTAGGCGGCCAATCGATGTTTATAGCGGTGTCTTTATTGGGCGGGAGGCGCGGCATCGGGGCTATCCCAGTAGGGCGGGGAGCCGAAGCGCGCAGCAAAGAAATCGATAAACGCGTGTGTCTTCGCGGGCACCTGGCGGCGGCTGGGATAGACCGCCCAGATCGACACGGCCGGCAGCACCGGGTAATCGGGGAGCACGCGGACCAGCGCGCCGCTGCGCAGGTAAGGGCCAACGTCCCAGGTCGACTTGAGCGCCAGCCCCATGCCAGCCAGGATCGCATCCCGGATGACTTCGCCGTTGTCTGTGCGCAGGTTGCCGGTGACCGCTACCGCTGTCTTGCCCAGCGCGGTGTCGAACTGCCAGGATGACTGGTCTCCCAGCACGATGCAATTGTGGTTGCGCAACTCTTCCGGATGCCGGGGCGTGCCGTGCGCGGCAAGATAGCCCGGCGAAGCGCAGACGGCGCGATGGCTCGGGGACAGGGGGCGTGCCACCAGGGATGAGTCCGGCAACGCCCCCATGCGTAATGCGACATCGACGCCGGCCTCGACCAGGCCGATCACCTGGTCGGTCAGGCGCAGGTCCAGCGTCAGGCCCGGGTAGGCGGCGAGAAAGGCGGGGATGGCCGGCGAGACGTGCTGGCGGCCAAAAGAGGCGGGCACCGTAACCCGCAGCTGCCCCTGGGGCGCCTGCGCGCCGCGCCCCACCGATTGCGCGGCCTGGCCGGCCGTGTCGAGCAATTGCGCGGCATGTTCGAGGAAACGCTCGCCTTCGCCGGTCAGGGAGATGCGGCGCGTGGTCCGGTGCAGCAGCCGCGTGCCGAGCTGCTGCTCGAGCTGCGCCAGGCGGCTGCTGGCCGTGGAGGTGGATAACCCGAGATCGCGCGCCGCGGCAGAAAGGTTGCCCAGCGACGCTGCGCGCACGAACACGGCGATGTCCAGCAGGTCGAAGTGCATCGGCGCTGGGCCTGGGACCTGGGGCTTACTGCGACAAGGCGCGCGCGGCTTCGACCTGGGATTCGAAGAATGTCTGGAAGCTGATGGCCAGGCCAGCCATCAACAGGCCGGTGCCGATCAGCAGGGACAGGATGACCAGTATCACGACGGGCCAGCCCGAACGGGTAGGCGTGCCATGCGGGTTGAAGCGGGCATCCCATTTGTCGTCGGGGCGCAGGCCATACACGATGGCCGCCAGGAAGGCGCTGGTCACCGATGTGCCGCCGGCAATGGCAAATGTCCAGTTCAGGGCCGGCGAGCCGGCGCCCGTCTGCATCGACATGACGCCGATAACCCCGGCGAGTGCCGCCAGCAGGTGCGCCCAGGCAAATTTATCGCGCAAGCCACCCAGGTAGAAGCGATGCAGACCCACCGTGCCGAACAGGAAGGCCAGTGCGACCGTGATCAGTTTGGATTTGCCCTGAAGCGCTTTGGGGGCAGCGGTGGCTGAAACTTGGGTAGCGGCGGGCATGGGGCGACAGCTAGGTTAATGGCCGGCAGGGGCGGCCGGCAGGCGCAAATCAGGTGAGTGCCAGCCAAGCTGGCGCCGGCGCTCATTGTACGCTGGCATCAACCGCGGGCGGACACCGCCGGAGCAGGGCAGGAAGCTCCGCGGGTCTGGCGAGGATGCCCGCGAGAGTTCCTTTCGCGGCACATCGTCGAGGAGGGGGCAAGTAGAAAATTGAGCGTGACTGCCGCGGGCACGGCAATCAGCTTGGGAAGACAGTGAGGAGGTGGGGGAGGCTAGCGGCCGCCGTCTCGTCCGCGCGCTTGCCAGCCCGGGCCCACGCCGGAGCTGCGCTGCTCGCCGCGCCCGTTGTCGCCTTGCATATTGCGATCCGACTGCCGGTTGCGTTCATCGTCGCGTTCCTGAGGCGGCAGGGGGCGGCCATTCAGGCGGTCATCGGCGCGCGCGCGGGCTTCCATTCGTTCGATCTGGGCGCGCACATGGTCTTGCCGTTCCGCGCGTACACTCGCCATTTCCCATGCGCCCTGGCCGGGCTGGCCATGTGCATTGCTCACAATCCGGCCTTCGGGCCGGCTATGTTGCCAAAACGCGACCTGAGCATGGCTGACAGCATTGAGGCCGAGCAGGGAAACGGCCAACAGGATGCCAGCCACCGAGTCGCGCAGGAGGGTGCGGGGGAGCATGCGGAATCCCAGTATCCTGTCGCGTGGTGAGGTTGTTCGAGATATGGGTTCATGGTACGCACGCGTCTTCGGCGCGCCTATGCTAAAGCCGTTACCGGTGTAACGGATTGTTTCTCCACGGTCCCGGGAGCCGGACTGCATCCGGCGTGCGGCAAGGGATCAGGGGGCGTAGCGGATGCGATAGACCGCGCCCGCCATGTCGTCGCTGACCAGCAGCGAACCGTCCGGGGCAACCTGGACATCGGCGGGCCGGCCCCAGGGTTTGTCGCCCTGCAGCCAGCCTTGCGCGAACACCTCCTGGCGCACCGCCTGGCCGCGCTCGTTCAGCACCACCCGGACGACGCGGTAGCCGACTGGCTTGGTTCGGTTCCAGCTGCCGTGCTCGGCAATGAAAATGCTGTTGCGGTATTCGGCGGGAAATTGCGTGCCGGTATAAAAGCGCATGCCGAGCGCGGCGACATGCGCGCCCAGCTTTGCCGCCGGTGGCTCGAACTCGGAGCAGGCGCGCTGCTTGCCAAACTCGGGGTCGGCGACGCTGCCGGCGTGGCAGTACGGGTAGCCGAAATGCTGGCCCGCCCGGGTCAGGCGGTTGAGCTCGTCGTCGGGCACATCGTCGCCCAACATGTCGCGCCCGTTGTCGGTGAACCAAAGCTGGCGGGTGGCCGGGTGCCAGTCAAAGCCCACCGAATTGCGCACCCCCTTGGCCACGACCTGCAAGTCGGTGCCGTCCGGCTTCATCTTCATGATGTTGGCGTAACGGTTTTCATCGGGCGCGCAGATATTGCAGGGCGCGCCGACTGGCACATACAGATAGCCATCCGGGCCAAAGGCGATGAACTTCCAACCGTGATGCGTTTCGGAGGGAAAGCGATCACTTACCACGACGGGTTTGGGCGGGTTGTCCAGGTGGGCATCGATATCATCCAGCCGGACGATCTGCGAGGTCGAGGAGGCGTACAGTGCGCCGTCGCGGAAGGCCACGCCCACCGGCATGGTCAGTCCGGTGGCGACGACCCTGACCTTCGGGGCGGGCGCCAGCGGGTTGCGGATCGCATACACCTTGCCTTCGCCGCGGGTGCCGATGAAGAGCGTGCCTTCCGGCGACAGGGTCATGCCACGCGCTTCCGGTACCTCCGCGCTCAGCAATTCGATGCGAAAGCCTGGTGGCAACTGGATCTGATCCAGCGGGAGGGCGGCGTTGGCATTGGGGCTGAACCAGACCGCGGCCGCGAACGCCGAGAAAGTGCTCGCGAGCAGGGTCCGGAAGCTGCGAATGTGAAGGTGAAACCGCATGGCGAGCTCTCCTGTCGGGGTTTTCACCACGATGCCTGTGGCCGGGTGTCGAGTCAATCGCTCTAAGTGTTTGTTTGGCCTCGGAATTTGGTCTATACTCTTGCGTTTCGTGTTCGAACATCAAGTTTTCTGAGGAATCAAACCCATGGTCGTAATCCGTCTGGCTCGCGGTGGCAGCAAGAAGCGCCCCTTCTTCAATATCGTCGCTGCTGACTCGCGTAATCGTCGCGATGGCCGTTTCATCGAGCGTATTGGTTTCTACAACCCCCTGGCTTCGGCAAGCGAAGAAGGCCTGCGTCTGGTGCAAGACCGCCTGACGTACTGGACCGGCGTTGGCGCCCAGCTGTCGCCGACGGTTGCCCGTCTGGTCAAGCAGAACGCCGCCAAGGCTGCAGTCTGATTGTTGTGACGCGCGTTTCGCGACGCGTGGCAAACGACACGTGACAGAACGCAAGCAAGGCGCCCCGGCGCGGCGGCCACTCAATGTGCCGCTCGAGCCCTCGGCCCGGCGCGAGGCCGGTGAGCAGGAAAAGCCCAGTCTCAAGCGCGGTGCAACCGGGTTGCCGGCTGCGCTGGCGTATACCGATAAGCTGCCGGACGACCTGATCGAGGTCGGTTATATCGGTGCGGCTTATGGGATACGGGGCTGGATCAAGGTCCAGCCGCATGCCGACGATGCAAGCGCACTGTTGCACGCGCGCCGCTGGTGGCTGCTGAAACCGCCGCCAACCGGCCTGGTTGGCGCGGCAGATGCCGTGGCCTCCGAGGCCTTGTGCGTGAAGATCGTGCAGTCCCGCGAGCACAGCGGTACCGTAGTGGCCCAGGCGAGCGGCGTGTCCGAGCGCAACCACTCGGAGGCGCTCAAGGGGCGCCGTGTCTGGATTCGTCGCGAGGATTTCCCCGCGCCGGATGAGAACGAATTCTACTGGGTCGATCTGATTGGCTGCGCCGTGTTCAATGAGCAGGGCGAGTCGCTGGGCGAAGTGTCCGGGCTGATCGACAACGGTGCGCACCAGATCCTGCAGGTGGCGCATGCCTTGCCCGATGGCAAGGCGGGTGAGCGCCTGATTCCTTTTGTCGACGCATTCCTGCGCTCGGTCGATATCTCGGCCCGGCGCGTGGTGGTGGACTGGGGCCTGGATTACTGAGCGGCCCGAGCTGCTCAAGGCAATGGCGCTTGGCCGGCGATAGCCGGAGGGCTAGAGGTGGGCAAGTAAAGGGAGAGGCGGATGCAGTTCGACGTGATCACGCTGTTTCCCGAGATGTTTCGCGCGCTGACCGACTGGGGCATTACCAGCCGGGCGGCAAAGCAGCAGCGCTACACGCTGCGCACCTGGAATCCACGCGACTTCACCAGCGACAACTACCGTACCATCGACGACCGCCCCTACGGCGGCGGCCCTGGCATGGTGATGCTGGCAAAGCCGCTGGAAGATGCCATCGACGCGGCGTGTTCCGCCCAGCAGGCGGCGCAGGCCAAGCCGGAGGGCCAGGAGGCGCCGGTGCGGCCGCACGTGGTGCTGATGTCGCCGCAAGGCGCGCCGCTGACGCACCAAAAAGTGATGTCACTGGCGCAGCGCCCTGGCCTGGTGATGCTGTGTGGGCGTTACGAAGCGATTGACCAGCGGTTGATCGAGCGGCGGGTCGATGAGGAAATCAGCCTTGGCGATTTCGTGCTGTCCGGTGGCGAGTTGCCTGCCATGGCCGTGATCGACGCGGTGGTCAGGCATTTGCCGGGTGTGTTGGGCGACGCCCAGTCGGCAGTTCAGGACAGCTTTGTCAACGGGCTGCTGGATTGTCCGCACTACACGCGGCCGGAAGAATACGAAGGTGTGCGGGTGCCCGATATCTTGCTCGGGGGCCATCATGCCGAGATCGAGAAGTGGCGGCGCCAGCAGGCGCTGGCAAATACTGCGAAGAAGCGCCCCGATCTGATCGAGGCGGCGCGCAGTCAAGGGTTGCTGAGCCGGGTCGACGAGAAGTTCCTGTCGACATGGTTGGCGAAAGAAGGGCGGGAGCTCGCTCCCGCCAAGTGAAACCCCATCCTCTGCCGGGGCCCAGGCCATGCCTGGGGCATACAACGTCGGCATGATGGACAAGGAGAAGAAACGATGAACATCATCGAGCTGATCGAGAAAGACGAAATC
This sequence comes from Cupriavidus sp. UME77, assembly GCF_014170355.1. Classification (NCBI taxonomy): domain Bacteria; kingdom Pseudomonadati; phylum Pseudomonadota; class Betaproteobacteria; order Burkholderiales; family Burkholderiaceae; genus Cupriavidus; species Cupriavidus sp. UME77. The sequence continues at coordinate 13,227 of NZ_LZZU01000069.1, read as the reverse complement.
GCGCGTCTGACCGCGAACAAGACCATCCCCGCATTCGCACCCGGCGACACCGTGATCGTCAGCGTGAACGTGGTGGAAGGTAACCGCAAGCGCGTCCAGGCTTATGAAGGCGTCGTGATTGCCAAGCGCAATCGTGGCCTGAATTCGTCCTTCATCGTGCGCAAGATTTCGTCGGGTGAAGGCGTGGAACGTACGTTCCAGCTGTACTCGCCGCTGATCGCCGCGATCGAAGTGAAGCGCCGTGGTGACGTCCGCCGCGCCAAGCTGTACTACCTGCGTCAGCGTTCGGGCAAGTCCGCGCGGATCAAGGAAAAGCTGGCATACAAGTCGGCACCGGCCAAGGCTGCTGCCAAGGCTGCTGCTGCTCAGTAAGCCGCCAGTCGCCTCGACCGGCTTGCCGGTCGGGGCTGCGCAAAAAGGGCACCTTCGGGTGTCCTTTTTGCATCTGCGCGCGCCAGCTTTGCCGCGTCGCAGCACAAACGGTTTGGCCGGCTTCTGTCATACTCGCAACGATTATGCGTCCTGCCTTTGATCCCGAATCCCTCCCCATCGTCGCCACCGATACCCGGCACCCGCGGCTGGCCGACGTGCGCCTGCGCCCGGACTTCATCCGCCATCGGCTCCAGTCGCCGCCTGCCTGGGACCCCGAGCTGACTGATGAGTCACGCGTCTATGACCGGAGCCTGAAGCTGCGCGATGCAGCCGTGCTGGTACCGTTGGTGGAGCGTGAGGATGGGCTGACCGTGCTGCTGACTGAGCGCAACGCCAACCTGAGTGCGCACGCCGGCCAGATCAGTTTCCCCGGCGGCCGTCACGAGGCGTTCGATATCGACCGGACGGCGACGGCACTGCGTGAAACCGAGGAAGAGGTGGGGCTGGCGCGCGATTATGTGGAAGTGCTGGGTAGCTTGCCCGACTACATCACCGGCACCGGCTTCCATGTGAGCCCGGTAGTGGGCCTGGTCCGCGACGGATTCACGCTGCGGCCCGATGCGCGCGAGGTTGCCGATGTGTTTGAAGTGCCGCTAGGTTTCCTGATGGACCCGTCGCATCACGAGCAGCGCCTGTTCCGCTGGGTGGACGGCGAGCGGCTGTTCTACGCCATGCCGTTCCCTCGCGAGGATGGCGGCCACCGGTTTATCTGGGGCGCCACCGCCGGCATGCTGCGCAACCTCTACCACTTGCTGGCAGCCTGAGCCTGAGGGCCGCCAGCGCTCTCAGGCGGCAGCCGCCGCCGTCCCGGCGCCGTCCCCGATGCAGTGCGGGCAGCTCTGGCCCACCACGTAGTGCGGGCTTTGCTGCTCTTCGGCGGTGACCACGGCGCGGCAGGCAAAACACTGCTTGGGGCCAGCCGGCTCCAGGTTGGGGTTCAGCGCGGTGCGGTAGTCGAAGACGAAGCAGTCGCCCTGGTAGTGGCTGCCACCCACTTCCTCGAAATACTTCAGGATGCCCCCCTCAAGCTGGTAGACGTGCTCGATGCCGGCTTCCTGCATGTGGATGGCGGCCTTCTCGCACCGAATGCCGCCGGTGCAGAACGACACGATGGTCTTGCCCTCGAATTCCGCCTTGTGCGCGGCAATGGCCGGCGGGAAATCGCTGAACTTGGCGATGTCGTAGTCGACCGCCTGCTCGAACGTGCCGACGGCGACCTCAAAGGCATTGCGTGTATCCAGCATCACCACAGGGCGGCCGGCGTCGTCGTGGCCCTGATCCAGCCAGCGCTTGAGCTCGACTGGCGCCACCGCTGGCGCCCGACCGGCTTCGGGGCGGATCAGCGGCATCTTCATGGTGATGATTTCCTTCTTCTCACGCACCAGCATGCGCTTGAAGGGCTGGCTTTCCGACAGGCTCTCCTTGGGTTCGATATCGGCAAAGCGCAGGTCGGCATGCAGCCAGCCAAGGAAGCCGTCGATGGCCTCGCGCACGCCGGCGAGGAACAGGTTGATGCCTTCCGGCGCGAGCAGGATCGTGCCCTTGAGCCCGTGTGCTTCGCAGCGCGCGCGCATTTCCGGGCGCAAGACCGGGATGTCGTCCAGTGAGACGAACTTGTAAGCGGAGATGTTTACGATCTGCATAGGTGGCGCGCGACGGGACCGCGCCTTGCGAGCACGCGGTAACTGCCTGATTGGAAAGGCGAAATTATAGCGCCTCGCAGGCTTCCTGCCGGGCTTTTCCGAGCGCCTGGCTCAGTCTTGCCATCGGGCACGTAGCGCAAAGAAGGCAGGCGCGGATATGCCGAGCCGGTACAATTACGGCCATGTCTGCACCTCGCTTCGTTCATCTCCGTCTTCATTCCGAATACTCCGTCGTCGACGGCATCGTGCGCCTGGACGATGCCGTCAAGGCCGCGGCCGCCGATGGCATGGGCGCGCTCGCCCTGACCGACCTGGCCAATGCCTTCGGCCTGATCCGCTTCTACAAGGAAGCGCGCGGCGGCGGCGTCAAGCCCGTGGTCGGCGCCGACGTCTGGCTGACCAACGCCGACGATCGCGACAAGCCGACGCGCTTGCTGCTGCTGGTCCGGGACCGGATTGGTTACCTCAATCTCTGCGTGCTGCTGTCGCGCGCGTGGCTTTCCAACCAGTACCGCGGCCGCGCCGAGATCGACCCTGCCTGGTTCGACGAAGCCGGCGAAGAGGGCCAGCCGCTGGCCACCGGCCTGATTGCGCTGTCTGGCGCGATGGGCGGCGACATCGGCATGGCGCTGGCCAATGGCAACGATGCGGCCGCGGCGCAGGCCGCCGCGCATTGGGCAAAGGTGTTCCCGCAGCGCTTCTACATCGAGCTGCAGCGCGCAGGCCTGCCCGGCACCGATGCCTATGTGCAGCAGGCGGTGCAACTGGCGGCCAGGATGGGCCTGCCGGTGGTGGCGACGCACCCGGTGCAGTTCATGACGCCCGACGATTTCACCGCGCACGAGGCTCGCACCTGCATCGCCGAAGGGGAGTTGCTGGCCAACCCCCGCCGCGTGCGGCGCTTCACCACTGACCAGTATTTCAAGACCCAGGACGAGATGTGCGCGCTGTTCGCCGACATCCCGTCGGCGCTGGAAAACGCGGTGCAGATCGCGCGCCGCTGCAACCTCACGCTGGAACTGGGCAAGCCGCGCCTGCCGCTGTTTCCGACGCCCGACGGCATGTCGCTCGACGACTACCTCGTGCACCTGGCCAAGGAAGGCCTGGAAAAGCGCATGGTGGTGCTGTTCCCCGACGAAGCCGTGCGCGAGGCCAAGCGCCCCGAGTACTACGCGAGGCTGGAGTTCGAGACCGGCACCATCATCAAGATGGGCTTCCCGGGCTACTTCCTGATCGTGGCGGACTTTATCAACTGGGCTAAGAACAACGGCGTGCCGGTCGGGCCGGGACGGGGCTCCGGCGCCGGTTCGCTGGTGGCCTATGCGCTCGGCATTACCGATCTGGACCCGCTCAAGTACGCGCTGCTGTTCGAGCGCTTCCTGAACCCGGAACGGGTTTCGATGCCCGACTTCGACATCGACTTCTGCCAGCAGGGACGCGATCGCGTTATCACGTACGTGAAGGAGAAGTACGGCCACGCCGCGGTATCGCAGATCGCCACCTTCGGCACCATGGCCGCCAAGGCCGCGGTGCGCGATGTGGGCCGCGTGCTCGACCTGGGCTATGGCTTTGTCGACGGCATCGCCAAGCTGATTCCGTTCAAGCCGGGCAAGCTCGTCACCATCGAGGAAGCCAAGAAGGAAGAGCCGCTCCTGACCGAGCGCGAGAAGAACGAAGAAGAAGTGCGCCAGCTGCTGGAGCTGGCCCAGCGCGTGGAAGGCATGACACGTAACGTCGGCATGCACGCCGGCGGCGTGCTGATCGCCCCGGGCAAGCTGACGGATTTCTGCCCGCTCTACACCCAGGGCGCGCAGAACGACGGCATGAGCGGTGTGGTCAGCCAGTACGACAAGGACGACGTGGAAGCCGCCGGCCTGGTCAAGTTCGACTTCTTGGGCCTGACCACGCTGACCATCCTGGACTGGGCCGAGCGCTATATCCGCAGGCTTGACCCGTCCATGGCGGACTGGAACTGCAGCCATATCCCGCTCGACGACAGCAAGGCATTCGACATCCTCAAGACGGCCAACACGGTCGCCGTGTTCCAGCTGGAAAGCCGCGGCATGCAGGGCATGCTGAAGGACGCCAAGCCTGACCGCTTTGAGGACATCATCGCGCTGGTGGCACTCTACCGCCCGGGCCCGATGGACCTGATCCCCAGCTTCTGCGCCCGTAAGCACGGCCGTGAGAAGGTGGAGTACCCGGACCCGCGCGTCGAGCCGGTGCTCAAGGAGACCTACGGCATCATGGTCTACCAGGAGCAGGTGATGCAGATGGCGCAGATCATCGGCGGCTACTCGCTGGGCGGCGCCGACTTGCTGCGCCGCGCCATGGGCAAGAAGAAGGCCGAGGAAATGGCCCAGCACCGCGAGCTGTTCCGCGAGGGTGCGGCCAAGAACGGCCTGAGCGCCGAGAAGGCGGACGACACCTTCGACCTGATGGAAAAGTTCGCGGGCTACGGCTTCAACAAGTCGCACGCGGCCGCCTACGCATTGCTGGCCTACTACACGGCCTGGCTCAAGGCGCACCATCCAGCCGCGTTCATGGCAGCGAATATGTCGCTCGCCATGGACGACACCGACAAGGTCAAGATCCTCTTTGACGATTGCAAGCTCAACAAGCTCCAGGTGCTGCCGCCTGACGTCAACGCCAGCGAATACCGCTTCGCGCCGACCGATGCCAAGACCATCCGCTATGGCCTTGGCGGCATCAAGGGCTCGGGGCAGGGCGCCATCGAGGACATCCTGCGCGCCCGCGAGGAAAAGCCCTTCGCCGACCTGTTCGATTTCTGCGAGCGCGTCGACCGCCGCCAGGTCAACCGCCGCACCATCGAGGCGCTGATTCGCGCCGGCGCCTTCGATAGCCTCAATGCCAATCGCGGCCAGCTGCTGGCCTCGGTGTCGCGCGCCATGGAAGCCGCAGAGCAGAAGGCCGAGTCGGCCAACCAGGTGTCGCTGTTCGACCTGATGGCCGATGCCGGCGAATCGCACCGTCCCGCGCTGGTCGACGAGCCGGCCTGGGCGCCCAAGCGCATGCTGCAGGAAGAAAAGCAGGCGCTGGGTTATTACTTCTCCGGCCACCTGTTCGACGCCTATCGGGACGAAGTCGGCCGCTTCCTCAAGGGCACGCTGGCCGGCCTGGAAAAGGAAGTGCAAGGCAATGGCGGCGGCTACGGCCGCGACGTGCGTGGCAAGGTCATCGCCGGTGTCATCACCGGCATGCGCACCCAGATGACGCAGCGCGGCAAGATGCTGATCGTCTTGCTTGATGATGGCACCGGGCAGGTCGAAATGACGGTGTTCAACGAATTGTTCGATGCCAACCGCCATATGTTCCGCGAGGACGAGATGGTGATCGTGCAAGGCAACGCCCGCCACGACACCTTTACCGGTGGCGTGCGCTTCACCGCTGAATCGGTGATGGACCTGGTGGCGGCGCGCGCCAAGTACGCCGAGGCGGTCGGTCTGGCGTTCAACGGTAACGCCTCCACGGAACTGCTGCGCGAGTTGCTCACGCCCTACCTGGCGAGTGTGGCCAATGCGCCAGGCGTGCCGGTGCGTGTGAGCTACGCCACCACCGGCGCGCGCTGCGAGGCGGAGCTGGGCCGGCAGTGGCTGGTCACGCCATCCGACGATGCCCTGGCGAGCTTCCGCGCGGCCCTGTCCGGCGAGAATGTCCGCATGCTCTACGGCTGACCTGGGCTTGCCGGTGGGTCGGCCCGGCATGGCGCCGCCCCGACCGGCATTGCTGCCGTCCATCCCGCCTTTTCATGGATTACACAAGCCCCGCATGGCCAAGCAACGCATCCTCTTCCACCTCACCCACTTCCTGCGTGGCGGCATCGAGACCTCGCTGGTGTCGCTGCTGGCCTCGCTGGATCGAGAGCGCTTCGAGATCGGCCTGACGCTGACTTATCCGACCGAAGCGCTGGAGACGCATTTCCGCGCCATGCTGCCGCCGGACGTCAAGATCCATATCCTCGCGCCGGAGGCCTGGCTCTCGCGTTGCCGGCAACTGAAAAAAGCCGGCAAGCTGGGCCCGTTGGGCAAGATCTATGAAGAAGTGCTGTTGCCGCCGCTGCGCAAGCCGCTGGTCAACCGGCGCTTTCGCGGCATCGCGCGGGACTATGACCTGGTGATCGACTACGACATGTCGCTGTCGCGGCTGACCGGTCGCCTGCCGGTGCCGATGATCGGCTACCAGCATTTCAGCGTGGCACACCTGGAGCGCGAGAACCGCCGCAAGCTGCGCAAGCTGCGACGCCAGTGCCGCGAGCACTATGACCGCATCGTGGTGCTCAACGACAGCATGCTGGCCGACGCGCGGGCGCTGATTCCCGAGGCCGCCGACAAATTCATCCGCCTGTACAACGCCACCGACCTCGATCGCATCCGCGCGCTCGGCAAGGCGCCTTTCACGCCGCCGGCGCATCCCTACATTGTTTCGGTGGGGCGGCTGGAAGAAAGCCAGAAGGATTTCACCACGCTGCTGCGGGCCTACGCGGCGCTGGTCAGGGGCACGGGCTTGTGCGAGCGGCTTGTGCTGGTGGGCGATGGCGCTTCGCGCGGCCGGCTCGAAGCGCTCGCGCGCGAGCTCGGCATCAGCGAGCGTGTCAGCTTTGCCGGTTTCCAGGCCAATCCCTATGCATGGATCCATCATGCGCGGCTGATGGCGTTCAGCTCCAAGATGGAAGGGCTGCCCAATGTGCTTCTTGAAGGCATGGCGCTGGGCCAGTTGGTGGTGAGCACCGATTGCCCGGTTGGCCCGCGCGAGATCCTGGCCGAAGGCAAGGCCGGCCTGCTGACGCCGGTTGGCGATGTGCCCGCGCTGGCAGAGGCGATCCGCCGCGGGCTCGAGGACGCGCCGCTGCGCGCCCGGCTGCTGGCCTATGCGGCGGTCCACATCGAGCAGATGGGCTTTGGCCCCACCTCGGCGGCCTTCAGTGCTTGCGTCGAGGACTTGCTGGGCGTGCCTCAAACAGGGGCGGCAGCCCCTACCGTGGGGGCGCCTGCTGCTCGCTCTTCTGCTGCAGGTACCATAGCTTGATGTACTTGTAGTAGCTAGCGTGGCCATTCATCAGCGCCACACCGAGGCCCTGCGCGCCATCCAGGAAACCGCGGCGCAGCAGGTAGGTGCGCAGGAACGCCCAGGCGCCATGCAGCACGGCGCTGACGGGCGACGCCGTCTTGCCGCGCGCGAAGCCCTGCTGGGCGCCGAGGCTGGAGTATTTGTCGATCTTTTGCAGCACCTGCGAGAAATCGTCGTAGGTGTAATGCAGCAATGGCGAATCGAGCCTGCCGACTGGTGCATCTGCTATCACGCGCTCATGGACGAGATCGTCGGTGAAGCGGGCGTGGCCACGGCGGAACAGCCGTGTGACGTAGTCGGGGTACCAGCCGCCGTGACGGATGAAGCGGCCGCAAAAGCGCGACAGCCTAGGTACCTCGTACGCATCGGACTGGCCAGACGCCACTGCGGCGAGAATCTCGTCGCGCAGCTCGGGGGTGACCCGTTCGTCCGCGTCGATGGAGAAGATCCAGTCGCCGTCGGCCTTGGATACCGCCAGGTTTTTCTGGGCGCCGAAGCCAGGCCAGTGCTCGGTTTCGAAGACCTCCGCGCCCAGGCTCCGGGCCAGCTCGACCGTGCCGTCCCGGCTACCTGAATCCACTATAATCGCGCGGTCGCACCAGGACACGCTTTCCAGGCACTCCCGGATGTTGTGTGCCTCGTTTTTTGTAATCAGTACGACTGAGATTTTCATAGAGCTTGTTTATGATGTTCCGTGCGACCAAACAGGCATGGCTGGCCAACGGGCTGGTCTTTGCTTTCCCCATACTGCTGCTGAGCGTGCCGCGCGGGGCGGGCGTTTTCATTGCCGCAGTGGTGCTGGCCGTACTGCTGGGCTGGCGTGGCATGGGCCAAGCCATGGCGCGCTATCGCAGCCTGCTGGTTCCCCTTGGGCTAGCCATTCTAGCGGTACTCGTGGTGTGCCTGGCGTCCAAGGTGATCTTCGGCTTGCGCTGGAGCGCGGTCGATAACCCGACGCGCGTGCTGCTTGCCTTCCTGACCTGCCTGGCGGTGCTGCGATTTCGCCCGGACAGCCGCATGCTCTGGTACGGCATCCCGGTGGCATTGGTGTCCTGCCTGCTGATCGTGGTGTATCAGTTGCTGGTGCTGCACGATGACCGCCCGGCAGCCTGGACCCAGCCTATCGCCTTCGCCAATATGGTGGCGGCCTTCGGCCTGATCGGCTTCGCCAGGCCGGGACATTTCCGGCGGGACCACGCGCTGGCCTGGGGCGGGCTGCTGGTGGCGGGCGCGGTGCTTATCCTTAACGGATCGCGCGGTGCCTGGCTGGCGCTGGCCCTGACCACGGTGCCACTGCTGGCGGTGCGCTATCGCCGCATCCGGTTGCCGGCGTTTATCGGCATGGTGGCCTTGCTGGTGGCGCTGGCGGGTGCCCTCTACGCAGTGCCAGGCAGCCCGGTCGCCAAGCGGGTGGACCTCGTCGGCCAGGAGGTGGCGCAGTTCGAAGCCGGCAATGCCGACTCTTCTACCGGCGCGCGCTTGCTGATCTGGCAACTGGCTGCAAAGGCCTTCGAAGCCCACCCGTGGACCGGGATCGGCCTGAGCCAGTTTGGCGAGATGACGCAGGCCTTGCCGGCCTGCCAGATCAGCCGCAGCCACCAGTATTGCCTGGAGCATGCCCACAACGATGTGATGGAGGCGCTTTCCACCATGGGCTTACCTGGCCTGCTGGCAGTCATGTCCATCTTCCTGGTGCCGGCCTGGCTGTTCTTCGGACTCTTGCGCCATAGCCGCCGCCAGTGCAATGAGCGGGGCGAATGCCTTGCGGCTTCCGGCCTGGCCGTCGTCATGGCCAGCCTGATCAGCGGCCTGACCCAGGTGACGATGGCGCACCAGGCAAATATTGTTTTTTATGCCGGCATCATCGGGCTGTTGCTCGGGCTGGCCGCGGTACAAGCAAAGTATCCCCGCGCCGACGGGGTGGAGAAAACGTGAAAGTCCAAGAACAAAATGCGCCCCCGGCACAGGAAGCCGACACCCTGAAGCGAGTCTGGTCCTACCTGCGTCCGGAAATGCGCGTCTTCATCGTTGCCATTATCGCGATGGCGGCTGTGGCTGGCGCCGAAGGGATCATGCCCAAGGTCGTCAATGACCTGCTCGACAACGGTTTCGGCGGCGCATATGCCGGCAAGCTCTGGCACGTGCCGGCCCTGCTGATTGGCGTGGCACTGATACGCGGGGTGGCGCAGTTCGCTTCCGGCTACCTGCTCGCCCTGATCTCCAACCGGGTGCTGCTGAAAATGCGCATGCAGATGTTCGAGCGCATGCTGCATGCGCCCGCGCTGTTCTACCACCGCAATACCGCGGCCTCACTGATCAATGCGGTGATCTTCGAGGTCAACCAGGTCATGCAGATCCTGACCGGCGTGCTGATCACCCTGGTGCGCGATTCGCTCACCGTGTTGGCGCTGCTGGTCTACCTGTTCTATACCAACTGGAGCCTGACGCTGGTGGTGGCGGTGATCCTGCCGGTGATCGGTTTCGTCATGGCCAAGGTCAATCGCCGCCTGCGGCGCCTTAATCGCGATCACCAGGCGCTGACCAACACCGCGGCCTACGTGGTCGAGGAGGCGGCGGGTGGCTATAAGGTGGTCAAGCTGCATGGCGGCGAGGCTTACGAGACGTCGCGATTCGCGGCCATGGCCGAGCGCCTGCGTGGCTATTCCATGCGCATGGCAGTGGCAGGCGGGCTGAACCAGCCCGTCACGGCATTCCTGGCGGCGCTGGCGCTGTCTGTCATCCTGACCATAGCGATGATCCAGTCGCAGACCAACCACACCACGGTGGGCAGCTTCACCGGCTTTGTGATGGCGATGCTGCTGCTGGTCTCGCCGCTCAAGCACCTGACCGACCTGAACCAGCCGCTGCAGCGCGGCCTGACCGCGGCCGAGATGATCTTCGGCCTGATCGACGAGCCGATCGAGCCGCAGGACGGCGGCCTGCCGCTCGAGCGCGCGCGTGGCGAACTGGTGTTCGAGAAGGTGGGCTTTCGCTACGGCGAGGGCGCCCGCCCGGCATTGGACAACATCAACTTCAACGTCAGCGCCGGTGAAGTCGTGGCGCTGGTGGGGCCGTCGGGCAGCGGCAAGACCACGCTGGTCAATCTGGTGCCGCGCTTCTTCGACCCGACCGAGGGCCGCATCCTGCTGGACGGAAAGACCATCGACGCGTTCTCGCTGCATGACCTGCGCCGCCAGATCGCCTTTGTCAGCCAGGACGTGGTGCTGTTCAACGACACGGTTGCCGCCAACGTGGCCTATGGCGTGCATCCGGCGGCCGAAATCGACATGGCGCGCGTCGAGCGCGCGCTGGCAGCCGCTTACCTGACCGATGTGATCAAGGGCCTGCCGCAAGGGCTCGAGACCAATATCGGCGACAACGGCATGAAGCTGTCCGGCGGCCAGCGCCAGCGCATGGCGATCGCGCGCGCGCTGTACAAGGACGCGCCGATCCTGATTCTCGACGAGGCCACCTCGGCGCTCGACTCCGAATCGGAGCGCCAGGTGCAGGCCGCGCTGGAAGCCCTGATGGTTGGCCGAACCACGCTGGTCATCGCGCACCGCCTGTCCACCATCGAGAACGCCGATCGCATCGTGGTGCTCGACCACGGGCGGGTGGCGGAGCATGGCACCCACGACGAACTGCTCTCGGCCGAGGGACTTTACGCCGGGCTGCACAAGATCCAGTTCGCCACCCAGTAAGCCGGTACGACCGGCCAGATTCCCGCTGCCCGCGGCAGCTAGCGCGGGCGGTTCATGCGCAGTGCAAAGAGGGGTGCACCCCCGAAGGAGACCACCATGACCGCATCGCCGCCACTGAGCCGTTACCCGGTTCCCGCCATCGCTGAGCTGCCCGAGGACATCCGGGCTCGCATCCTGGAAGTCCAGGACAAGGCCGGCTTCGTGCCGAACGTGTTCCTGACGCTGGCCCACCGGCCGGATGAGTTCCGCGCCTTCTTTGCCTACCACGATGCGCTGGTGCTCAAGGAGGGCGGCCTCTCCAAGGGCGAGCGCGAGATGATCGTGGTGGCCACTTCGGGCGCCAACCAGTGCCTGTATTGCGTGGTGGCGCACGGCGCCATCCTGCGCATCTACGAGAAGAAGCCGACGCTGGCCGACCAGGTGGCCGTCAACTACCGTAAGGCCGACATCACGCCGCGCCAGCGCGCCATGCTCGACTTCGCCCTCAAGGTCTGCGAGGCCTCGGCCGAGGTTGGCGATGCCGATTTCGCGGCGTTGGCCAAGCATGGGTTCAGCCACGAGGACGCCTGGGATATCGCGGCCATCACCGCCTTCTTCGGCCTGTCCAACCGCATGGCGAATACCATCAGCATGCGGCCGAACGAGGAGTTCTACCTGATGGGGCGCGTGCCGAAGGCTAAGTAGCGCCTCTGGACGCTCGCCCGGTGGGCGCCTGGCGCGCCCACCTCCTTGTTCCACTTCTCTCGATCCGCCCGTTGCCTTGAATCCCGTCTCGCTTTTTTTTGCCCAGGCCTGCCTGGTGGTCGGTACACCGTTCATCCTGTGGCGCGGGCTGCGCATCGGCAGCATCGTGCCGCTGGTGGCCATGCAGATCGTGGGCGGCATTCTGCTTGGTCCGTCCCTGCTTGGCGCGCTGTGGCCGCAAGGCTGGCAGGCCCTGTTCGGGCCGGCGCAGCTATCCGCGCTCTCTGGGCTGCAATGGCTGGCGGTGGTGCTGTTTGCCTTCCTCTCCGGCTTGCACATCGGCGGCGTGCAGCAGCCAGGGATACGGCGCATTGCGATGGCGGCCGCGCTGGGCAGCGTGCTGGTGCCGTTCGCGCTTGGCACGGCAGCCGGTGCCTGGCTGGCCTATGCCACGCCGGGTGCCGTAGGGCATGCGGCATCCGCCTGGCAATTCGCTTTCGCCGTGGGGGTTTCCATGGCGGTGACGGCGCTGCCGGTGCTGGGGGCCATCCTGCGGGAAATGAAGCTGTCCGACTCCGTGCCTGGCCAGCTGGCGGTCGGCTGCGCCGCCTTCAGCGATGCGGCCATCTGGCTGGTGCTGTCGGCCATCCTCGCCAGCGCGGGCCGTTCCTCAAGCTATGACTTCCTGCGGCTGGCTTGCCTGGGCCTTGCCTACGTCGGTGCGATGTTGTGGCTGGTACGCCCGCTGCTGGCGCGCATGCTGCCGCGGATGGCCGCCAACGACGCGCGCCTGGCGCTGGTCGCGGTGCTGATCTTCGGCTCGGCGCTGATTTCCGAGTCGATCGGCCTGCACTATATCCTCGGCGGCTTCCTCGCGGGCGTCGTGCTGCCTCGCGATGCGGCCGGCGAACTCCGGCGCCAGCTCGAGCCCGCCACCGTGGTGGTCCTGATGCCGTTCTTTTTCCTGATGACCGGGCTGCGTACCGACATCGCCATCGGCGGTCAGGCGACGCTCTTGGTGTTCGGCCTGAGCACCATGGTCGCGGTGGCCGGCAAGGTGGTCGGAACCGCATTGCCGGCGCGCTTGGCCGGCCTGCCGCGGCGCGAGGCCTGGATGCTGGGTGCGCTGGTCCAGACCAAGGGGCTGATGGAGGTGGTCGTGCTGGGAATCTTGTTCGAAGCCGGGCTGATCGGCATGACGGCCTTCTCCGGCCTGCTGCTGATGGCGCTGGCCACCACCGTGCTGGCCAAGCCGCTGACGCGCGCGGCGGCGCGCCTGCGCGAGCGCTGAGCCGCGCTTGCCGTCAACAGCCCGGCAGCGCTAGCGGATCTGCGCGCATGTGCCGCTGCGCGGATCGAAGAGCACCGGCCACGCCTGCTCGTAGATACCCGGGGTGCAATGCTGCTCGCAATGCGCATGCGCTAGCGTGACGCGCCGCGGATCCTGCCAGACCATCAGCGTGCAGCCGCTGCCATCGATCGCCTGCAGTTCGATATGCGGGGTCCTGCGCACCTGGCGGAACTCGGTGAGATCGAAGTGGCAGGAGCCATGCCGGCCCACCCACAGCTTCCAGCTCAGGCTGCGCACATCGTTGCTGGCCACCCGCATATGGGCATCCTCGCGAAAGCCGTCCTCTTCCGTGCGCTGGCAATCGGCAGCGATATCGATGTCGTGGGGG
>NZ_LZZU01000068.1:0-28973 GCF_014170355.1 Cupriavidus sp. UME77 | reverse complement strand
CCCTCATCCCCCTTCACCCCCGATGCGCCCACCCCGTCATCCGCCTCTCCACCACCGCAAAAAACTCATACATCACCATCGCCATCACGGCAATCACCACTAGCCCGGCAAACGCCAGCGGCATCTTCATCGCCGATCCGGCGGACACCAGCAGATAGCCGATGCCTTCATTGGCAGCACTCATCTCGGACACGGTAGTGCCGACGAAAGCCAGCGTGATCGCCACCTTGAGCGAAGCAAAGAAGTAAGGCATCGACCGCGGCAGCCCGACCTTGAGCAACACATCGGTGCGCTTTGCACCAAGTACGCGCAGTACATCCTCCAGTTCCGGCTCCAGCGTAGCCAGCCCCGTAGCGATATTGACCATGATCGGGAAGAACGAGATCAGGAAGGCGGTCAGGATCGCAGGGCCGGCGCCCAGGCCGAACCACACCACCAGGATCGGCACGAAGGCTGCCTTCGGCAACGCATTGAACGCCGTCATCAGCGGATACCCGGCGGCGTACGCCAGCTTGGACGAGCCCATCAGCAAACCCAGCACCACGCCCACGATGATGGCAAGGCCAAAGCCGACCATGGTGGTCCAGAAGGTGCGCCAGGCGTGGCCGGCAATCACATCCCAATATTCGAACAGTGACGTGACGATCGCGCTGGGGCTGGGCAGGATGAAGTCCGACACATTGAACACAAGGCACGCGCCCTGCCACAGCAGCAGGAACGTGCCCAGCAACAACCACGGCGCCACGCGCTGCACACGACGTTGCTGAGCCGCGCTCATCGAGGAAGAAAAAGTGCTCATGGTCAGTGCTGCCGTACGTGGCCGATCTTCTCGCGCAGCGAATGCACAAGGTCGGCAAAGGGTTCGGTATAGGTCAGGTCGAGGTCGCGCGGACGCGGCAGGTCGATCTCCTTGCGCGTGAGGATGCGCCCCGGACGCTGGCTCATCACGTAGACGGTGTCGGCCAGGAACACAGCCTCGCGCAGGTCGTGGGTGACCAGGATCACGTTGAAGCGCTGGGCCTGCCACAGGTCGCGCAGCACGCACCACAGCTCCTCGCGGGTAAAGGCATCGAGCGCGCCGAAGGGCTCGTCGAGCAGCAGCATGCGCGGCTCGTGGATCAGCGCGCGGCAGATCGAGGCACGCTGCTGCATGCCGCCGGAGAGCTGCCACGGGTACTTGTCCTCGTAGCCGGCCAGGCCCACGGTGCGCAGCAGCTCGCGTGCCCGCGCCGTGTACTCCTCCCGCTTCTGGCGCAGCGTGGAGCGGTAGGGCTCGACGATCTCCAGTGGCAGCATGACATTCTGCAACGTGGTGCGCCAGGGCAGCAGCGTCGGCGCCTGGAAGGCCATGCCAACCATCTTGAGCGGGCCGGCGACCTTCTCGCCGGCGATCTTGACCACGCCGCGCGTGGCCGGCTTGAGTCCGGTCGCCAGCTTCATGAAGGTGGACTTGCCGCAGCCGGAAGGCCCGACGATGGCGATGAACTCGCCCGGCTCGACCTGCAGCGAGATGTCCTCGATGGCGAACTCACCCTGGCGGGCAAGCTCGTCGTTATAGGCGAGCCAGACCCGGTTGAACTCGACAAAGGGTTGCGCCGCCGGCTCGCCCGGCAGGTCAGGAGGGAGCGCGGCCCCTGTGCGCAGTGAGGTAGTGCCCACCGTCATCGCAGCACATCCAGTTCGGCTGCGGACGGCAGGTAGGCATCGGTCCACAGGTTGTCGGGGTTGATGCGGCCCTTGGTGCCAAAGGCGTCGGCCACTTGTGAAGCCATCAGCGACAGGCGCGGCTTGTTGACGCGGCCAAAGCCCTCGGCGCGCGCGTCGGGCGACTTGACCACGCTGTCCAGCGCCATCTTCAGGCGCTTGGTCTCGAGCTTCTCGTCGATGATGCCGTCGCGCGCCTTGACCGCCTTGATGCCCTCTTCCGGCTTGGCGATCACGTCCTTGGCCGATTTGGCGAAGGCGCGCAGGAAGGCCTTGACCGCCTCTGGGTTCTTCTTGAGGAAGTCTTCCGAGGCGATCACGGCGTTGCCGTACAGCTTCACGCCGTATTGCGGGTAAGGCAGCACCACGATGTCCTCGTCCTTCACGCCGCGCGCATTCAGGTTGAGGATGGAGGTAAAGGAGAAGCCCGTGATGGCGTCGAGGTCGCCGCGCGTGAGCATGGTCTCGCGCAGGGTCGGGTCCATCGCCTGCCAGTTGAAGCTCGATGCCTGCAGGCCGTTGGCCTTGGCGAAGATCGGGAAGGCGCGGCGGCCGGCGTCGAATACCGGTGCGCCGAGCTTCTTGCCGGCCAGGTCGTGCGGGGTCTTGATGCCGGACTTCTTCAGCGCGAGCACGGCGGCGGGGGTGTTGTTGTAGACCATCATCACGGCCACCGGCTTGTTCTTGGCATCCGGGTTGTTGCCGTAGAACTCCATCACCGAGGCCAAGTCGGCAAAGCCCATGTCGTAGGTGCCGGAGGCCACGCGGTTGACCACGTTGCCCGATCCGTTGCCGGCATCGATCGACACATCGAGCTTCTCGGCCTTGTAGTAGCCCTTCTGCTCGCCCAGCAGGAACAGCGCCGACGGGCCTTCGAAGCGCCAGTCGAGCTGGAAGCGGACCTTGGTCTGGGCGTGCGCCTCGCCGGCAAATTGTGTCGACAGCACCAGGGCGGTGCCCAGCGCCATGCCAAGCTGCAGCCAGCGGCGGCGCGCGGTGGATGCGGCAGCGCCGGACGCGGCGTGGGCGGGCTCGGCGCCGGCGTGAGCGGCAGTGGCCTCGAACGGGGTGGCGGCACGGAATAGCGGCATTGAACTCTCTCCAGTTAGTTGTCTTCCTGGATAGTTCGTCCGCAAGGCGCGTGCCATGCAAACACGCACCACGACGGGGCGGATACGCCACCTATTGTCGAACCAAATTCGTGCGATCGGATGTTTCGGGACGGTTTGCCGCAATGGATTGTTGACAATCCATTGCGGTCCCGGCGATTGCCGTGTCAGGCGTCCTGGGTTGCGTCGCCAGCTTCGATGGCCAGCGCGGCATCCTCCACGGGGGCCTCGCTCTCTGCCGCGCTGCGCGCCTGGATGTGCCACATCTCGGCGTAGCGGCCGTCGAGCCGCATCAGTTCGGCATGGGTGCCGCGCTCGATGATGCGGCCGCGGTCCATCACCAGGATCTGGTCGGCATGCACCACCGTAGAGAGCCGGTGCGCGATCAGCAGCGTGGTGCGGTTCTGCGCCAGCCGCATCAGCTCGGCCTGGATGGCCTGCTCGGTACGGGAGTCCAGCGCCGAGGTGGCTTCATCGAAGACCAGGATCGGCGGGTTCTTCAGCAGCGTGCGGGCAATGGCGACGCGCTGCTTCTCCCCGCCCGACAGCTTGAGGCCGCGCTCGCCCACCGGCGTGTCGTAGCCCTGCGGCAGCTCGCGGATAAAGCCGTCGATCTGGGCCGCGCGCGCGGCCTCGATGACTTCATCGCGGCTGGCGTCGGGGCGGCCGTAGGCGATGTTGTAGTAGATGCTGTCGTTGAACAGCACGGTGTCCTGCGGCACGATGCCGATGGCGCGGCGCAGGCTGTCCTGCGTGATCATGCGGATATCCTGGCCGTCGATCTCGATGCCGCCGCTGCTCACGTCATAGAAGCGGAACAACAGCCGCGCCAGCGTGGACTTGCCCGAGCCGCTGTGGCCTACCACTGCGGTAGTGGTACCGGCCGCGATGGCGAAGTCCACCTCGTCCAGGATCACGCGGTTGCTCTCGTAGCCAAAGCCGACATGATTGAAACGCACCGCCGCGCCCTGCACGCGCAAGGCCGCGGCGTCCGGCGCGTCGGCGATTTCGCGGTTGGTGCCCAGCAGCACGAACATGCGGTCCATGTCGGTGGTGGCCTGCTTGATCTCGCGGTAGATCACGCCGAGGAAGTTCAGCGGAATGTACAGCTGGATCATCAGCGTGTTGACCAGCACCAGGTCGCCCAGCGTGAGCTTGCCCGCCGCCACGCCCACCGTGGCGCGCCACAGGATCAGGATCAGGCCGGTGGCGATGATGGCCTGCTGGCCGAAGTTGAGGAACGACAGCGAATTTTGCGAGCGGATCGCCGCGGTGCGGTACTTGCGCAGGTTCTCGTCATAGCGGCCGGCCTCGTACTCCTCGTTGCCGAAGTACTTGACGGTCTCGAAGTTGAGCAGGGAATCGATCGCCTTCTGGTTGGCGCGCGAATCCAGCTCGTTCATCTTGCGCCGGAAGTGCGTGCGCCACTCGGTCACCACGATGGTGAACACGATGTAGCTCACCAGCGCGCAGCCCGTGATGGCCGCGAACCAGATGTCGTAGTGCAGGATGAAGAAGCCCATCACCAGCCCCATCTCGACCAGGGTCGGCAGGATGCTGTAGAGCGAGTAGGAGATCAGCGACTGGATGCCGCGCGTGCCGCGCTCGATATCGCGGCTCATGCCGCCGGTCTGGCGGTCCAAGTGAAAGCGCAGCGACAGCGCGTGCAGGTGGCGAAACACCTGCAGCGCGATCTCGCGCACCGCGCTCTGCGTGACCTTGGAGAACAGGATCTCGCGCAGCTCGGTAAACAACGTGCCGGACAAGCGCAGTATCCCGTAGGCGACGATCAGCCCCACCGGCACCACCAGCAGCGCGCTCGCGCTGCCGGCGGGAACATTCATGTTGTCCACCAGCTTCTTCATCAGGACCGGCACACCCAGGTTGGCCACCTTGGCCGCCACCAGGCACACCAGCGCCAGGATCACTCGCCACTTGTAATGCCAGACATAGGGCAGCAGGTTGCGCACGGTCTGCCAATCGCTGCGGGGAACGTTGGATTTGCCGAAGAGGGAAGAAGGCTGGGCGGAGGACGGCTCGGCCGACGTAGAGTAGCGTCGCATACGTTAGAATTCGGGCGAATATGCGATTGTGGCAGAGATCGACATAATTAGCCGGCGCCACGCCGCAAGCGCGCGCCACGGGAGTGCCGCGACGCCCGGGCCGCGCGGCGGCAAGGTCACTCCGCCGCAGCGCGCCCTACCCCGCCCCAACCCTACCCAGCCTCATCAAGCAGCCATCATGAATCAAGCCAACGTCCTCCCCTGCCTGCCCCCTGGCAAGAATCCCGCACTGCGCGTGGTCCCCATGCCGGCGGATGCCAACGTGCATGGCGACGTCTTCGGAGGCTGGATCATGGCCCAGGTGGACATTGCCGGCTCGATCCCGGCGGTGGAGCGCGCCCAAGGCCGCGTGGCCACCGTGGCGGTGAACTCCTTCCTGTTCAAGCATCCGGTCTTTGTCGGCGACCTGGTGAGCTTCTACGCCGATATCGAGAAGACGGGCCGCACCTCGATCACCGTATCGGTGGAGGTCTATGCGCAACGCATGCGCCACAGCCAGGAGATCGTCAAGGTGACCGAAGCCACCCTGACCTACGTTGCCACCGACGATACACGCCAGCCGCGCGTGCTGCCGAAGGAAAAGGACACGCCGCTGGCCTGAGTGCGCAGCGGCGGTTTCCATGTCCCTTAGCTGAACTGCGAGAAGTCCGGGCGGCGCTTCTCGAAGAACGCCTTGAACGCCTCCTTGGCTTCCGGCGCCTGCAGCATGCGCCGGAACACTTCGCCCTCCTCCGCCATCTTTGCCTGCACGGCCGCCTTGTCGCCGCCCTTCATCAGGCGCTTGGTTTCCCTCAGCGACGAGGCCGGCAGCGCGGCTAGCTTGCGCGCTTGCTGGTGCACGAACTCGTTGAGTTCCGCCACCGGCAGCACGCGCGTGGCCAGGCCGATCTGTAGCGCTTCCTGCGCGCTGAACGGCTCACCCAGCATCAGTTTCTCGGCAGCGCGCTGGTGACCCAGCAGGCGCGGCAACAGCATGCTCGATGCCGCCTCCGGGCACAGGCCCAGTTGCACGAACGGCAGCGACAGCTTGGCCGTCTCGGAGACATAGACCAGGTCGCAATGCAGCAGCATGGTGGTGCCCACGCCCACCGCAGGGCCGCTTACCGCAGCCACCAGCGGCTTGCTGGCCTGGCTGATCTGCTGCAGGAACTGGAATACCGGCGCCGGCTGGTCACCCTCGCCCGCGGTCGGCGGACGCTGCATGAAGTCTTCCAGGTCATTGCCCGCGGTGAACACTTCCGGCTTGCCGCGGATCACGATCACGCGCACGGCAGGGTCGGCATCGGCCGCGCGCAGCGCATCGGCCATGGCCTGGTACATCGCCGCCGTGATGGCGTTCTTCTTGTCGAGGCGATCGAACTCAAGGGTCAGGATGCCTTGCTCGATGGTGGTCAGGATGCTCATGAAATCGTCTTCTCCTTACTGCTTGGTTGACTTGTGCGCCGTGCCGAAAGCCGTTCATTCGAACGCCGGCGGATTCTCGCAAAGATAGCTCATCCCGAACGCCTTTGCGCCGACGTTGAGCGCCACCGTCAGGCTCATCGGCGCCAGCATCAGCGCCACGTCATGCTGCTGCGCGGTGCGCGCGAGCGACTGATAGGCAGGCAACGCTTGAATCGCCCCGGGCGGCCCGGCATAGCTCAGCGCTACCGCAGGACTCAGCAAGCGGCCGCTGCGAATGCACTGCTCCGCATGCGCCATCACGCGGCGCATGCCTTCATCCGCGCCGCGCGCCTTGGCCACCGGCTCGGTCTGGCCGCGATGCATATGCACGACGGGGCGGATATTGAACGCGCTGCCGAGCATGTAGCGGCCCCAGGTGATGCTGTTCTCGCCCTTGTGCCTGGCCCGCGTGTACATGTAGAGCAACTCGTCGGGCACCAGGAACATATGCGCGGCGTCGCGCAGGCGTGTCTCCACGGCCTGCACCACCGTTTGCGCGCTGGCGCCGCCGCCCAGCAGGCGCGCCGCCTCGCGCACGATCAGCGCCTGGCCCGGGCCGATCGCGCCGGTGTCGATCACTGTCAGCTCGAACAACCCCGTGCGCCCCGCATCCTTGCGTGCCTTGAAGCTCCTGGCCACGGTGCCAACCACGGCGCCCGAGGCATGCGCATACAGCTTGCTGCGGCTGCTGGCGATGGTGAGCAGCAGCGCGCGGTCGCATGAGGTCACCACATGCTTGAGGAGGTGATCTTCGATCTCACGTTCGAGCAAGGGAACGGATTCGGCGTAGTGGTCCTGCTTGCCGACCAGATACTGCTCGTACAGCGACGGCAAGGCCGGCTCGTCACGCACGTCGGCCACAAAGCGGTCGCCGGCGCGAATGCGGAACGGCACCGTCTGCACGCCGAGTTCGGCCATCAGCGCGCGCGGCATATCGCACGCGGCGTCGGCCAGGATAAGTGTCTCCTGCATCTTGTTGTTTCCTCCCGGTCAGGTGAGCCGCATCGAGGCGGCAGCTGTCTCCTTGTTATGGCACTGCTTTCTTCACCTGATCGAGAGTCTGGGCAGGCAGCACGAACGCACGTGGCGCTCAGGCTGCCTGCCCCGTGGCGCGTTTAGACGCGCTCGAAAATACCTGCCGCGCCCATGCCGGTGCCGACGCACATGGTGACCATGCCGTACTTCAGGTTGTTACGGCGCAGCGCATGCACCACGGTGGCCGAACGGATCGCGCCGGTGGCGCCCAGCGGGTGGCCCAGTGCAATCGCGCCGCCCATCTGGTTGACCTTGGCCGGGTCCAGCTGCAGGTCGCGCATCACCGCCAGCGACTGCGCGGCGAAGGCTTCGTTCAGCTCGATCCAGTCCATCTGGTCCTGCGTCAGGCCGGCCGCCTTGAGCGCCGCCGGAATCGCTTCCTTGGGGCCGATGCCCATGATCTCGGGCGGCACGCCGCGCACCGCGAACGACACGAAGCGCGCCAGCGGCACCAGGTTGAACTGCTTGAGGATCTTTTCCGAAACCAGGATCAGCGCGCCGGCGCCATCCGAAGTCTGCGAGCTGTTGCCGGCGGTGACGCTGCCCTTGTTGGCAAACACCGGGCGCAGCTTGCCCAGGCCTTCGATCGACGTCTCCGGACGCGGGCCTTCGTCCAGCGAGATGGTGCGTGTCTTCACGTCGACCTGGCCGCTGGCCAGGTTGGGGAACTTCTCGACGATCTCGATCGGGGTGATTTCGTCCTTGAAGTCGCCCGCCTGCTGCGCGCGGATCGCCTTCTGGTGCGAAGCAAGCGAGAAAGCATCCTGGTCTTCGCGGCTGACCTGCCACTTCTGCGCGACCTTCTCGGCGGTCAGGCCCATGCCGTAGGCGATGCCGATGTTCTCGTCGCGCTCGAAGATCGCCGGCGACATCGACGGCGAATTGCCCATCATCGGCACCATGCTCATCGATTCCACGCCGGCGGCGATCATCACGTCGGACTCGCCCACGCGGATGCGGTCAGCAGCCATGGCCACGGCAGACAGGCCAGAGGCGCAGAAGCGGTTGACGGTGATGCCGCCCACGGTGTTCGGCAGGCCCGACAGCAGCGCGCCGATGCGCGCGACGTTCAGGCCCTGCTGCGCCTCGGGAATGGCGCAGCCAACGATGGCGTCTTCGATCAGCCTGGGATCGAGGTTGGGCACCTGCGCCACGGCCGCGCGCAGGATGGTGGCCAGCAGGTCGTCCGGGCGGGTGTTCTTGAACGCGCCCTTGGGAGCCTTGCCGATCGGCGTGCGGGTCGCGGCAACGATGTATGCGTCTTGCAGTTGTTTCATGATGTCGGTTCCTCGCTTGCCTTAGTTGCGCACCGGCTTGCCGGTCTGCAGCATGCCCATGATGCGTTCCTGGGTCTTGCCCGTGCCGAGCAGGTCGACAAAGGCCTTGCGTTCCAGCGCCAGCAGCCATTCCTCGCTGACCAGCGAGCCGGCTTCCACGTCGCCGCCGCACACTGCCTCGGCAATGCGGCTGGCAATCAGGAAGTCGTGCGCGGAGATGAAGCCGCCGTCGCGCATATTGGCCAGCGACGCCTTGATGGTGGCAATGCCGGAGCGGCCCGCCACCGGCACCAGCGTGCCCGGCACCGGAGCGCGGTAGCCAGCGTTGGACAGCGCGCGCACTTCGTTCTGCGCCACGTAGAGCAGCTCATGCACGTTGAACACGATGGTGTCCGACGGCTGCAGGTAGCCCAGCTTCTGCGCGTCCAGCGCCGAGGCCGAAACCTTCGCCATGGCGGCTGCCTGGAAACGGTTGGTGAGGAACTGCAGGTAGTTGGTGCTGCCAGCGGCTTGTGCCGCGCGTGCAGCCGCCAGGGCAGCTTCCTTCAGCCCGCCACCGGCCGGCACCAGGCCCACGCCCACTTCCACCAGGCCGATATAGGTTTCCAGCGCGGCCACGCGCTTGGCCGAATGCAGCATCAGCTCACAGCCGCCGCCCAGCGCGATGCCGGACGCCGCCGCCACCACCGGAACGGCGGAGTACTTCACCCGCATCATGCCGTCCTGGAACTTCTTGACAAAGGGCTCGATGCCCTTGGCGCCGCCCATCATGAAGGCCGGCATCGCAGCTTCCAGGTTGGCGCCCGCGGAGAACGGGCCGCCCGGCGCGCCCAGTTGCAGCGACGTCGGCTGCCACACGACCAGGCCCTTGTACTCGGCTTCCGCCAGGTCGATGGCGCGCGTCAGGCCGTCGATCACGTCCGGGCCGATGGTGTTCATCTTGCTCTTGAACGAAACCACCAGCACATCGTCCTGGCCCTCGCTCACCCAGATGCGCACCGCATCGTTTTCTTCCACGGTGCGGCCAGCCTTGCGCGGATCCGTTGCGGCGGTGCCCTTGACCGCGGCGCGGAACACCTGGCGCTCATACACCGGCAACGCATTGCGCTGCACGAAGGCTTGCGCGGCGGGCGACCACGAACCCTGCGCGCCATGCACGCCCTGGTTCTCGGCCACCGGGCCTTCGAAGACCCATGCGGGCAGCGCCACGTTGGCCAGGCCCTTGCCGGCTTCAATGTCTTCCTTCACCCACTCGGCCACCTGCTTCCAGCCGGCCGATTGCCAGTCCTCGAAGGGGCCGGAGTTCCAGCCGAAGCCCCAGCGGATCGCCAGGTCGATATCGGCGGCGGAGCCGGCGATCTGCTCGAGGTAGACGCCGATGTAGTGGAACACGTCGCGGAACACCGCCCACAGGAATTGCGCCTGCGGGTTAGTGGATTCGCGCAGCAGCTTGATGCGCTCGGCCGGTTCCTTCTTCAGCATGCGCACCACGATCTCGTCGGCCTTCTTGCCCGAGTCGACGTATTGGCCTGTCTTGGGGTCCAGCACCTTGATGGCCTTGCCTTCCTTCTTGTAGAAGCCGGCGCCGGTCTTCTGGCCCAATGCGCCCGCGTCCACCAGCCCCTTGAGCACGGCGGGCGTCTTGTACACCGGCGCAAACGGATCATCCAGCAGGGTGTCCTGCATGGTCTTGATCACGTGGGCCATGGTGTCCAGGCCCACCACGTCGGCAGTGCGGAAGGTGGCGGACTTGGCGCGGCCCAGCTTGGAGCCGGTCAGGTCGTCGACCACGTCGAAGGGGATGCCGTACTTCTCGGCTTCCGCGAACACCGCCAGGATCGAGAAGATGCCAACGCGGTTGGCGATGAAGTTCGGCGTGTCCTTGGCGCGCACCACGCCCTTGCCGAGCGTGGAGGTCAGGAAGGTTTCCAGGCGGTCCAGGATCGCGGGCTGCGTGGTCGCGGTCGGGATCAGTTCCACCAGGTGCATGTAGCGCGGCGGGTTGAAGAAGTGCACGCCGCAAAAGCGCGACTTCAGGTCCGCGTCGAAACCGTCGGACAGCGCGGTGATCGACAGGCCCGAAGTATTGGTGGCGAAGATGGTGTGGGAGGCCAGATGTGGCGCGACCTTCTTGTACAGGTCGTGCTTCCAGTCCATGCGCTCGGCGATGGCCTCGATCACCACGTCGCATTCCTTGAGCAGCGCGAGATCGTCCTCGTAGTTGGCGGCCTGGATCAGGCCGGCTTCGTCCTTGATGCCCAGCGGTGCCGGCGAGAGTTTCTTCAGGTTCTCGATGGCACGCAGCGAGATGCCGTTCTTGGGGCCTTCCTTGGCCGGCAGGTCGAACAGCACCACGGGCACGCGGGCGTTGACGAGATGGGCGGCGATCTGCGCCCCCATGACGCCGGCACCCAGCACGGCGACCTTCTTGACGATGAAATTGGACATGCGCGCTCCTAGGAAAGTGAGCGTTGAGATGAGGTGGGCTGGCTGCGCTGGCGCTGGCGCTGGCGCTGGTGCTGGTATTGCCGCTGGTGTGCTCCCCTCTCCCGCATGGCGGGAGAGGGGCCGGGGGAGAGGGCGGGCGCTCGATCAAGCGGTATCGCTCGTTGAACCGCCTCCCCTCTCCCCCGGCCCCTCTCCCATTTCATGGGAGAGGGGAGCAAACCATTGGCATCGACACCGTCAGAGCCAGTCAGAGCCAGTAGCTTGCGCCCGCGCTAAGACAACCGCATTAATTCAGGACAAACAATCCGATCAGAACAGATCCGCGTCCAGCGCCATCAGCGTGGCCGAACCAGCGCGTGCCATGCGGATCTGCGATGCCGTCTCCGGCAGCAGCTTGGCAAAGTAGAAGCGTGCGGTCGCCAGCTTGGTGGTGTAGAACTTGTCGCCGCTGGCTTCCTTCTCCAGCGCGATCTTGGCCATGCGGGCCCAGAAGTACGAGAACACCAGGTGGCCCACCACGCGCAGGTAAGGCACGGCGGCAGCGCCGACTTCGTCGGGGTTGCCCATGGCCTTCATGCCGATTTCCATGGTGAGCTTCTGCACCTTGTCGCCCAGATCGGCCAGCGGGTTGACGAACTCCTGCATGGCTTCGTTGGTGCCTTCTTCCTCGACGAACGCTTGCACGATCTTGCCGAAGGCCTTCATCTTGGCGCCCATGTCGCCCAGGATCTTGCGGCCCAGCAGGTCCAGCGCCTGGATGGTGTTGGTGCCTTCGTAGATCATGTTGATGCGCGCGTCGCGCACATACTGCTCCATGCCCCACTCGGCGATGTAGCCGTGGCCGCCGAACACCTGCATGCCTTCGTTGGTGGCGGTGAACGCGTTATCGGTCAGGAAAGCCTTGATCACGGGCGTGAGCAACGCAACCAGGTCGCCCGCTTCCTTGCGCACGGACTCGTCCGGGTGCGACAGTTCGCGGTCGATCTGCAGCGCAGTCCAGTAGCTGAACGCGCGGCCGCCTTCGGCAAAGGCCTTCTGCGTCAGCAGCATGCGGCGCACGTCAGGGTGCACGATGATCGGGTCGGCCGGCTTGTCCGGTGCCTTGGGACCGGTCAGCGCGCGCATCTGCAGGCGGTCCTTGGCATACGCCAGCGAGTTCTGGTAGGCCACTTCGGTCAGCCCGAGGCCCTGCATGCCCACGCCCAGGCGGGCGGCGTTCATCATCACGAACATGGCGTTCAGGCCCTTGTTGGGCTCGCCCACCAGCCAGCCGCGCGCGCCGTCCAGGTTCATCACGCAGGTGGCGTTGCCGTGGATGCCCATCTTGTGCTCGATCGAGCCGCACTTGATGCCGTTGCGCTCGCCCGGGTTGCCGCTCGCATCGGGGACGAACTTCGGCACCACGAACAGCGAGATGCCCTTGGTGCCCTGCGGCGCGTCCGGCAGCCGTGCCAGCACCAGGTGGATGATGTTGGCGGAGAGATCGTGCTCGCCGGCCGAGATGAAGATCTTGGTGCCGGTAATGGTGTAGGAGCCATCGGCCTGCGGCTCGGCCTTGCTGCGCAGGATGCCCAGGTCGGTGCCGCAGTGCGGCTCGGTCAGGCACATGGTGCCGGTCCATTCGCCGGAGACCAGCTTGGGCAGGTAGACCTTCTGCAGCTCGGGCGTGCCGTGCGCGTGCAGCGCTTCATACGCGCCGTGCGACAGGCCGGGGTACATGGTCCACGCCTGGTTGGCCGAGTTCAGCATCTCGTACAAGGCATTGTTGACCAGGATAGGCAGGCCCTGGCCGCCGTATTCGGGGTCGCAGCCCAGTGCCGGCCAGCCGGCTTCCACGTATTGCTTGTACGCTTCCTTGAAGCCCTTGGGCGCCGTCACCACGCCGTCGCCGACGTAGGTACAGCCTTCGCGGTCGCCGCTCTGGTTGAGCGGGAACACGACCTCGGAGCAGAACTTGCCGGCTTCCTCAAGCACCTGGTTGATGGTGTCCGCGTCAACGTCGGCGTGCTTCGGCAGCGCCTTGAGTTCGGCTTCCACGCCGAGCAATTCATGGAGCACGAACTGCATGTCGCGCAACGGTGCGGTGTACTGGCCCATCAAAGACTCCTTGGAGGTTTGCAAAGCCGCTACGCCGCCCGTGCACGATCCGGCACGGGACGCCGCGGCGGCGTCAGGTACGGTAGGACTGAATCAATTTATTGAGCGCGACCATGGCAAGCTCGGCACTCGCGGGCAAGCGCAGGAAGCGGGCGTCATGATGCAAGCCTAGTTCAAGGCTGTACATTTCAAACAGCATCAGGCGCGGATCGCAATCCGCGCGCAGGTGCCCCTCTTCCCGTGCCTGGTCGATGGCGCGCGTCAGCGCGGCGCGCCAGATGGTGACGCTCTTGACGAGTTCGTCACGCACCGGGCTTTCCGCGCGGTCGTCGTACTCCACCGCCCCGCTGATGTAGATGCATCCCGTGGTCACTTCCTGGATGCGCTTTTCCATCCAGCGGCGCACCATGGACTGCAGGCGTGGCAGGCCACGCGGCTCGTGCAGCGAGGGATAGAAAACCTCCTGCTCGAACCGGCGGTGATACTCGCGCACCACTTCCACCTGCAAGTCCTCGCGCGAACCGAAATGCGCGAACACGCCGCTTTTGCTCATCTGCATGCGTTCCGCGAGCAGCCCGATGGTCAAGCCTTCGAGCCCGTCGCGGGACGACAATTCCAGCGCGGCATCCAGAATGGCCACGCGCGTCATTTCCCCCTTGCGCATGGGCGCGGGGGACGCGGATGTGGCGGATTCGAGACGAGCTGACTGGTGTCGCATGATTTTTTCTCCGTTCTTCGCGGCGCGATACGGATCGCGCCGCCTATGACCCTGACGTAATGCATTTTTTTTCGCTGCCCGGCTGGCTGCTTCACCGCCTGGCAGACCCGAATGCACGCAGTCTAAGGCAAAAAAGAACGACCGTTCAGATTATTGTGATCGCGCCCGCTGGCAGCAAGCTTTTAATTAGATCGGGGTTTCTAAACGCAGCGGCCGCGCTCCTGCGCCGCAACATGCCGCGGCGCAGCGAGATAGAGGTCATTGCTGCCGCGAGTGATGCACAGCAGCATCGCCCCACCCGGCATTGTCCCGCGATCAGTAGCGCCCTGTCACGCCGGCGATGATCACGCCGACACGCAGCACCATATAGGCGGCCCAGCTCGCCATCCGGCGCACCGCCGAACGGCGCGCATGCGTGGCGGCCTTGACCTCGATGCTGCGCGAGGCAATGGCGTGCTCCAGTTCCAGGCGCAGCTCGGCGCAAAACGCGCCGTCATAGACCGCGACATTGGCCTCGCGGGCCAGCAGCAGGCTGAACGGGTCCATGTTGCTGGAGCCCACCGTGGCCCAGGCATCGTCGACCACGGCCACCTTGGCGTGCAGGAAACTATCGGCGTATTCGTAGATTTCCACGCCGGCGCCGAGCAAGGTCGCATAAAGCGAATGGGTTGCATAGTGCTGCAAACGGTACTCGACCCTGCCCTGGAGCAGCAGCCGCACGCGCACGCCGCGCTTGCGGCACGCCAGCAGGGCGCGGCGCATCTTGTGGCCAGGCAGGAAGTAGGCGTTGGCAATGATCACTTCCCGGCGCGCGCCGCCCAACGCCTGCAGGTACTCGCGTTCGATGGCGCGCCGGTTGCGCAGGTTGTCGCGCAGCAGCAGCGCGGCGCGCATGCCGCCGGCCTGGTCCTGGCGCGGCAGCGGCAGGTCGGTGATCAGCGGAAACTCCGCCGCCACCCCCGCCAGGCCAACGCTGCGCATTTCGCCGCGCAGCGATAGCTGCCACCACAGGCGCTCGGCGGTCAGCGCGATCTGGTTGACCAGCGGGCCCCGCACCTCCACCGCGAAGTCGTAGCGGGGGCCGAGCCCGGCGCTCTCGAAGGGCCCATGGTTGTGGTCGTCGATGATGTTGATGCCGCCAACAAAGCCGATCTGCTGGTCGATCACTGCCAGCTTGCGGTGCAGCCGGCGCAGGTTGCGCCGCGCCAGGCTGAAGCGGCGCAGCGGACGGAAGATCTTGAGGCACGCCCCGCCCTCGCGCAGGCGCTCGGCAAGCCCGGCCGGCATGTCGCCGGCGCCGAAACCGTCCACCACCAGATGCACGGCCACGCCCCGCCCCGCGGCACGGATCAGCGCGTCGCTCACCGCCGCGCCGACCGCATCGTCGGCGTAAATGTAGGTCTCGAGCGAAACGGAGAATACAGCCTGGTCGATCGCGGCAACCAAGGCCGGGAAGAACGCATTGCCGCCGCGCAGCAAACGGACCGCGTTGCCGCCCAGAGGCCTGCCGCGGCGCCATTCGGAGCGCAGTGGGCCGGCATGCCGCGGCGCGCTTGCGCGGGCATCGTCGCGGCTCGCGGTGAGCCCGGGAGGCGGCGCGCCGGGCGGGCGTGGGGGCGGAATCGATGACATGAGCCACATTATCAGGCACGCCGATGTCCTGTGCGTGCGCCAGGCGACGCGCGCGGCGCACACAGCGTGTGGGGCCATGCGCGCCGCGGCGGGCTTTCTCTGCTATCGTCGCCGCTTCATCCCCTCGCAAGCCCCGACATCGTGAAGGTTTTCGGCATCTCCGGTGCGTCCGGCAGTGGCAAGACCACGTTGCTGGATCAAGTGATCCCGCGCTTCGCCGCCGCCGGCCTGCGCGTGGCCGGCGTCAAGCACACCCACCATGGCTTTGACCCGGACACCCCGGGCAAGGACTCCTGGCGCATGCGCCAGGCCGGCTGCGCCAATGTCGTGCTGGTGGGCGCGCGGCACCTCACGCTGATGCGCCACTATCCCGAGACCGAGGCCTCGCCTGAGCTGGCCGATGCGCTGGCCGTGCTGCCCGCCGACACGGATCTGGTGCTGGTGGAAGGTTACAAGCGCAGCGATTTCCCCAAGCTGGAAGTGTTCCGCCCAGACCTGGGCAGGCCACCGCTATGGCCGGAAGTGCCGAGCATCATGGCCGTCGCCAGCGACCAGCCGCAGGCGGTGGCCGCGCTCACCGCCTTGCCCGTGCTGGACCTGGCCGACCTTGACGCGATCTGCCAGATCATCCGCGACAGCGCGCTCGAACTCACGCCAGCGCTGGCCGCCACCTTGGCGCAGCCTCACCAGACCCGATAGACATGGCCGCTGCGCGGCCCTTCCACGCTGCGCTGGAAGGCCAGCGCGACGCGCGCCGCCGGCACCGGCTCAAAGCCGGGGAAGAACTCGCCATACGCGGGCCATGACTCCTGCACTACCGTGGGGCTGACCACATTGATGCGCAGGCCGCGCTCCAGCTCGGGCGCCGCGCTGCGCACGAACCCCTCCAGCGCCGCATTGACGCTGCCGGCGTTGGCGCCCATGCGAATCGGCTCGCTGCCAACAATGCCGCTGGTGAGCGTGATCGAGCCGCCATCGTTCAGGAAATGCTGGCCAACCAGCGCCAGCCGCACCTGCCCGAGCAACTTGTCCTGTAGCCCGATTTCGAAGTCCTCGGCCCGCATCTGCGCGAGCGGCCCGAAAAACAGGCTTCCGGTCGTGGCGACGATGGCGTCCACCCGGCCGGTCGCGTCAAACAAGGCCTGTACGGATTCCGGCCGGGTCAGGTCGACCCGATGTTCGCCGCGCGACTTGCCGACCCGCACCACGTCGTGGCGAGCCGACAGGTTCTGCACTACCGCCTGCCCGAGCGTTCCGCTGGCTCCGATCACAACAATCTTCATCGCATTCCCCATGGTTCTGGTTGTTTAGGAAGACGGCATTCCTTCTGCCGCCATCAGGAATGCATTGTGGAAGTGGATTAAACAGGGATAAATGGGCTAGGATTTCGCGCATCCCTAATTTTTAATTAGCAATCCATGGACAAGCTGCGCAGCATGGAAGTGTTTGCCGCCGCTGCCGAAGCCGGCAGCTTCAGCGCCTGCGCCGATGCACTTGGCCTGTCGGCGGTGATGGTAGGCAAGCATGTCGGGCAGCTGGAGCGGCATCTGGGCGTGCGTTTGCTGCAACGCAGCACGCGCCGCCAAAGCCTGACCGAGGCCGGCCACCTGTTCCTGGAGGAATGCCGGCAGATCCTGGAGCGCGTGCGCAATGCGGAGACTGTGGCCGAACGCCTGCACAGCCAGCCACGCGGCCGCCTGCGCGTGACCGCGCCGGTGACGTTGGGGGAGACGGCGGTCGCCGAAGCGGTATCGGCCTACCTGCTGCGCTACCCGGAAGTCATGGTGGAACTGGTGCTCGACGACGCTTTCACCGACCTGATTGCCGATGGTTTCGACGCCGCCGTGCGCATCGGCGCGCTGGCCAGCTCCGATCATCTGGTAGCGCGGCCGTTGCGGCCGTATCGCATGGCGATCTGCGCCGCGCCGGCCTACCTCGCGCAAGCGGGCCATCCGCGCACGCTGGCGGAGCTGGCCGGGCATCGCTGCCTGAATCATCTGTTGTGGCCGCAAGGCATGGGGTGGCCGGCCCCCGAGGACGGCGCGGCGTCTAATTCATCGGCGCCGCTGGCGGCCAACAACGGCCAGGCGCTGCGGCGCGCGGCGCTAGCTGGCTGTGGGGTGGTGATGCAGCCGGAAGTGCTGCTGGCGGCAGACATAGCCGCCGGGTTGCTGGTCCCGTTGCTGGAAGACGCCATGCCAGCGCCAAGGCCGGTCCACCTGCTCTATCCGCGCGACCCGCGGCCGCTGCCCAAGCAGACCTGCTTTGTCAGCGTCATGCTGGAGAAAATGGGAGCCTGAAGATCGCCTTCAGGAAATCGTGCCTGCCTTGGCCTTGTGGACAACCGGCCGCTCCGGTACGGCGATGCGTGCAAGCTCCGCCATCAACGGCACGTGGTCCGAGCGCTGGGCCCAGTCGCGGCCGGTCAGCGCACTGGCGTGCTCGATCTCGAAGCCGCGCACATAGATGCGGTCGAGTTGCCACCAGGGCATGTGGCTGGGGAAGGTGTGCAGCCGCGCGCCACCCGCGGAGGACACCTCCGTCGCCCCAAGCGTGGTGCAGATCAGGTTGTCGAGCCGGTGGTTCCAGTCATTGAAATCCCCCGCGATCACCAGCGGCGCCTCGGCTGGCACCACATCCTGCACCCGCTTGACCAGTGCCTCCGCCTGGCGCGCGCGGCTGCGCGCGAACAAGCCGAAATGCACGCAGATCAGGTGGGCCTCGACCCCGTTCATATCCGCCACCGCGTGCAGCAGGCCGCGCTGCTCGAAGCGATGGTCGGAGATGTCGAGGTTTTCCGACATCAGGATCGGGTGGCGCGACAGGATGGCATTGCCGTGGTGCCCGTGGTCGTACACTGCATTGCGGCCGTAGACCGAATGCGGATACGCATCGGTCGCCAAATAGTTGAGCTGGGTGTAATCCGGGTCGAACAAGGCTGCCGCCACCAGGCGGTCATTGCGATCCTGCACCTCCTGCAGGAAGACGATGTCGGCATTCACCACGTGCAGGCCATCGCGCACGTTATGGATACGCGACTTGCCCTTGATGCCGGTCACGCCCTTGTGAATGTTGTAGGTGACGACGCGCAGCCTCATAGGTCCGCTCCGCAGGCCGCACGCTGCCCCCGCACCCGCCAGCCCAACTGCAGCACCGCCTCGGCATTGCTGGTCGAGAAGCAGAGCGCGGCGGCCTCCTGCCACGGCAGCCACTGGTACTGCAAGTGCTCGCGCGGCGCCAGCGTCACCGGCAGCGGCTGCGCGACACGCAGGCCAAACCAGTGCTCGGTGTTGCGTGTCACGCCCGGTGCGTAGCGGTGGCGCCACTGCGGGTAGATTTCGTACTCGATGGTGTGGTTCCAGTCGTCCAGCTGGTGCTCGGCGGCGATCAGGCCGGTTTCCTCGGCCACCTCGCGCGCGGCCGTCAGCGCCAGCGGCTCGTCGGGCGTGTCCAGGCTGCCGGTGACCGACTGCCAGTAGCCCGGCCGGTCGGCGCGCTCGATCAACAGCACTTGCAGGTCTGGCGTGTGAATCACAACCAGGACGGATTCAGGGATTTTGTAGGACATGGGGATAGGACAAACGGCGTCCCCAAGCTTACCGCAGATGCGCCCGGGCACCATGGGAAACATGGCGGTCATGGTGGACATGACGATCTTGCTGCCCAGGCCCATTCATGCAGCATGGACGCCGGATGGCGCCGGCGTCTCGCGCAGCCAGGTCTCGAATACGCCCGGCGAGTCGCCGTGGCCCCACGCGGCGCGCAATTGCTGCATCAACGGGGTCAGCGCGCGCGTGTACTCGCGCGAAGCCACCTGCGCATGCGCGGCCAGGCGGTCCGCGCATTGCTGCACCTGCGCCTGCAACTGCGCGCGCTCGTGCGCGATCTCTTTTTCGCGCACGCCGAGCGTGTTGTACTTCTGGATCAGGAAGCGCTGGTAGTCACCGGCTTCCACGCCTTGGGCGGCCTGTGCGTTGACCTGCTCGAAGCGCATCACGATGCTGCCGGTTTCCTGCTCGATATGCGTGGCCTCCGCGGCCAGCGCCTGCAAGCCGTCCTGCAGCCGCAGCGCTTCGCGACGCTCGTCGCGCAGCTTCACGACGTACTCATCGAAGCTGCGCTGGGCCGTCAGGTAAGCCTGCACCACCGGCTGCGGCGCCACCACCAGCAACGGATCCGCACCGCCTGCCCGGCTGCCCTGCAACAAGGCGTCATCGGGCAGCCTCAGGTTGCCGAGGTCCTCCAGCCAGCGCCCGCGCGCCATGACGGTGCCCACCGTATCCAGCGCCACCCGGCGCAGGGCTTCGGCGCGCTGCATCTCCACCGGTTCCAGCATCGGCATGCCGCCAACGCCGCCGGTCTTCGCAGCATGCGCGATATCCGGCACACAAGCCGCCACCGTGGTCGCCACGGACTCCGACATGGCCACCGCCGAGCGGCGCACCGCGCGCCGCAGCTCGAAACGCGCCAGCAGCATCATCACCAGCCCGGCCACCAGCCAGGTGAGGATGGTCTCGGCATGGGCCATTAAAAACTGGCGAATCAGTTCTACATCCAGGTGCACGGCAAAATCCTCCCGCGCGGCCGTCGTGCCTTCGAATTGGGCTTGCGGCTTGGCGCTATAAAGGGAGAAGACTGGACGAAAAGGGCTTCGTTCCGCGATGTAACAATTGGAAACCAGGGATTGGGTGCCGGCTGTGGCACCTGGCATGCATCGCGGCCGCCAATGCAAAAAGGCCGCGCTGTCGCGCGGCCTTTTCAAGCAGTCCGAACCCCGGCTCAGGCCGTCTTCGCCTCCGCAGCACGCAAGCGGATATGCAGCTCGCGCAGTTGCTTCTCGTCGACCGCGCTCGGCGCTTGCGTGAGCAAGTCTTGCGCGCGCTGGGTCTTGGGGAAGGCGATCACGTCGCGGATCGAATCGGCGCCGGCCATCATGGTGACGATGCGGTCCAGGCCGAAGGCCAGGCCGCCGTGCGGGGGCGCGCCGTATTGCAGCGCGTCCAGCAGGTAGCCGAACTTGGCACGGGCTTCTTCCTCGCCGATCTTCAGGGCGCGGAACACCTTGCTTTGCACGTCCTCACGGAAGATCCGCACCGAGCCGCCGCCCATTTCCCAGCCGTTCAGGACCATGTCGTAGGCCTTGGCGATGCACTTGCCCGGATCGGTTTCCAGGTATTGCAGGTGCTCGTCCTTGGGGCTGGTGAACGGGTGGTGCATGGCGACCCAGCGGGCATCTTCTTCGTCGTACTCGAACATCGGGAAGTCGATCACCCACAGCGGCTTCCACACGTCCTCGAACAGGCCGTGGGTCTTGCCGAACTCGGAGTGGCCGATCTTCAGGCGCAGGCCGCCGATGGCGTCGTTGACGACCTTGGCCTTGTCCGCGCCGAAGAAGATGATGTCCCCGTCCTTGGCGCCGGTGCGCTTCAGGATCTCGGCGATGGCCGCGTCGTGCAGGTTCTTGACGATCGGCGATTGCAGGCCGTCGCGGCCCTTGGCCACTTCGTTGACCTTGATCCAGGCCAGGCCCTTGGCGCCGTAGATGGCGACGAACTGGGTGTAGGCATCGATCTCGCTGCGCGAGATGGCGGCGCCGCCCGGCACGCACAGGCCGACCACACGACCGTTCTCGCTGTTGGCGGGGCCGGAGAACACCTTGAAGTCGACGTCCTTCATGGCGTCGGTCAGTTCGGTGAACTCGAGCTTGACGCGCAGGTCAGGCTTGTCCGAACCGAAGCGGGCCATGGCCTCGCGGAATTCCATCACGGGGAAGCTGGCGTCCAGGTCGACGTCGATGGCGTTCTTGAACACCGTGCGCATCATGTCCTCGAACAGGTCGCGGATCTCCTGCTCGTTCAGGAACGAGGTCTCGCAGTCGATCTGCGTGAACTCGGGCTGGCGGTCGGCACGCAGGTCCTCGTCGCGGAAGCACTTGGTGATCTGGTAGTAGCGGTCGAAGCCCGACACCATCAGCATCTGCTTGAAGATCTGCGGCGATTGCGGCAACGCGAAGAAGTGGCCCGGGTTGGTCCGCGACGGCACCAGGTAGTCCCGCGCGCCTTCGGGCGTGCTCTTGCCCAGCATCGGGGTCTCGATGTCGATGAAGCCTTGCGCGTCCAGGTACTTGCGCACTTCCATGGCCACCTTGTAGCGCAGGCGCAGGTTGTACTGCATCTGCGGGCGGCGCAGGTCCAGCACGCGGTGCGTCAGGCGGGTGGTCTCGGACAGGTTGTCGTCGTCGAGCTGGAACGGGGGCGTGACCGACGGGTTGAGCACGGTCAGCTCATGGCACAGCACCTCGATCTTGCCGGAGGTCAGGTTGGCGTTCTCGGTGCCGGCCGGGCGCGGGCGCACCTTGCCGGTGATGCGCACGCAGAACTCGTTGCGGATCTCTTCGGCGGCCTTGAACATCTCGGGACGATCGGGATCGCAAACCACCTGCACCAGGCCTTCGCGGTCGCGCAGGTCGATGAAGATCACGCCACCGTGGTCGCGGCGACGCTGCACCCAGCCGGTGAGAGCCACTTCTTGGCCCGACAGTTGTTCGGTCACGAGACCGCAATAGTGAGTACGCATGGAGGACATAAGAGAATTCCCGGAATAACGCGGCCGCCGATGCGGCCGGCGATCAATTTGAATGCGATGAGCCGGCGGACTCGGCGAGGGCTTCTGCCTCCGCCTCGCCGGCGCGCACCGAACCGCTCTTGCGCGGCAGCTCGGTCGGCGCCACCACGCCCATCGAGACGATGTACTTCAGCGCGGCGTCGACGGTCATGTCGAGTTCGATGGTATCGGCCTTGGGCATCATCAGGAAGAAGCCCGAGGTCGGATTAGGCGTGGTCGGCACGTAGACGCTGACATACTCGCCCTGCAGATGATTCTGCACATCGCCGCCGGGACGGCCGGTGAGAAATGCGATGGTCCACGAGCCCTCACGCGGGTACTGCACCAGCAGCGCCTTGCGAAAGGCATTGCCGGACGAGGAGAGCAGCGTATCCGAGACCTGCTTGACGCTGGTGTAGATCGGCCCGACCACGGGGATATGGCGCAGCAGCGCTTCCCACCAGCGCACCAGGCGCTGGCCGATGAAGTTGTGGGTCAGCAGGCCGACCAGCAGGATGAACACCACCGTCAGGATGGCGCCCAGGCCCGGGATGCGCACCTTGAACAGCTGGACCGGCTGCCAGGCTTCAGGCAGCAGCGCCAGGCTCTGGTCCATGGTGCTGATGACCAGGTTCAACACCCACAGCGTGATGCCCAGCGGCACCAGCACCAATAGCCCGGTGAGGAACCAGGTCTTGAGGGCGGAAGTCTTCTTCGCCGGCACGGTGCGTTCTGCCTTCAATGGCTGGCGACGGCACTGCCGGAACCGCCGGCAGTGCTGGTCGGCGCCGTGCTGACGGTGCTGGAGGAATCCGTGGCTGCGCCGGACGAGGCCGGTGCCGCTGCGTCGCTCTTGCCCTCGGTGGCGCTGCCCGCGGCCGCCGTGGCGGGCGCAGCCGGCGTGCCGCTGTTGCCACCGCGGAAATCGGTGACGTACCAGCCCGACCCCTTGAGCTGGAAGCCCGCGGCGGTCAGTTGTTTCTTGAACGTGCCCTTTGCGCCGCAGGATGTGCAGTCGGTGAGCGGGGCATCGCTCATTTTCTGCAGCACATCGCGCCCGTGGCCGCAGGCGTCGCAACGATAGGCATAGATCGGCATAGTGGCTCTCCGCTAGGAGTCTGGAACGGAAATTGGATGGAACCGCATGGCCGCGCCGAGCGGGAAGTTGCCACTCCCGTGCGCGCGCCTTGCGGTGCAAAGCCTTGAATTATAAACCGTTCTGAGAACGCCGGGCCGGCGGAAAAAGGGCTGGAAATGCCTTCGAAGCCACGCATGACCCGCCGGATGCCCGCAACGCTCAGGCCAGATGGACTTCCTTGACGCGCGGATGGTCGTTGATCCACTGCGGCAGCAGCGAGCCGAACACCATGCCGCCGATGGAAGCCAGCAGCCCGACCATCTGCGGCGGCACCGCCGCGTCGGCGAAGGCGATTTCGCAGCACAGCCAGGAAACCAACCCGAGGATGATCGCGGCAAGGCCGCCCTGGCGCGTGGCCGGCTTCCAGAACATGCCAAAGGCCAGCGGGACAAACGACGACACCAAAGTGACTTTATATGCATTTTCCACCATATGGAAAATGGACAGATGCGAGTTCAGCGCGAACAGCGTCACCAGCACGGCGAACACCAGCACCACGGCCTGCATCACGCGCAGGAAGCGGCGGTCGTCGAGATGGCGGAAATAGGGCCGCAGGATATTCTCGGCAAAGGTGACCGACGGTGCCAGCAGCGTCGCCGAGGCACAGCTCTTGATGGCGGACAGCAGCGCACCGAAGAACATCACCTGGGCGAACATGGGCGCGTGCGTCAGGATCAGCTTGGGCAGGATCAGCTGCGAATCGGTGTTGATGTACTTCTGCACCATCTCCGGGTCGATCATGGTGGCCGAATAGGCCAGGAACATCGGGATGAAGGCAAAGCAGAAGTAAAGCACGCCGCCCAGCACCGAAGCGCGCCCGGCAATCTTCTCTGTGCGCGAGGAGGTCACGCGCTGGAACACATCCTGCTGCGGGATCGATCCCAGCATCATGGTGAACAGCGCGGCCGCGAAGCCGATGATCTGGATCAGGTCCAGCGAGGGCAGGAATTCGAACTTGCCGGCCGCCGCCGCATGCGACACCACCGCGGCCACGCCGCCGGCCTGGCCGCTGACTTCATAGCCGATATACAGCATCCCGATCACGATGATGATCATCTGGATGAAGTCGGTCACCGCCACGGCCCACATGCCGCCGAACAGGGTGTACACCAGCACGCTGGCGGCCCCGATCATCATGCCGGCTTCCTGCGACAGCGCGCCGTCCGAGACGGTGAAGAACACCAGCCCGAGCGCCTTGATCTGCGCGGCGACCCAGCCCAGGTAGGACATCACGATGCACAGCGTGGTCAGCACCTCGGCCAGCCGCCCGTAGCGATTGTGATAGTAATCGCCGATGGTGAGCAGGTTCATCCGGTACAGCGGGCGCGCGAAGAACAGGCCGACCAGGATCAGGCAAAGCGAGGAACCGAAAGGATCGGACACCACCCCGGACAAGCCTTCCTTGAGGAAAACAGCGGGGATGCCCAGCACCGTCTCCGAGCCGAACCATGTCGCGAACACGGTGGCGGTGACGACATAGAACGGCAGGCTGCGGCCAGCGACCGCGAAGTCGGTGGCGTTGCGCACGCGCAGCGCGGCCCACAGGCCAATGCCGACGGAGATTACCCAGTAGATGATGACGAACCAGATCAGCATGCTGCTGCCCTATCCCAAAGTGCCCTTGCGGCGAGAAACCGGTTGCCGGTGAGGCGGGATTTGCGGCCAGCCTTGCCCGGAGTCCAATTCATCGGTCGGGGCCGCATGGGTGGCTGAGCTAGCCTGCGGTCGTAGCCGAATCAAAACGCGGATTATAACGACGCCTGCCGCGCGGCGAGAAAAAAACCCGCCACCACGGGGAAATTGCCCGGGACGGTGCAGCCCCGGCGCCACAGGTGACGTGGACTGCGCCGAGGATGCCCGCCTCGGCCGCGGCGCCCCGCCATGGTGCGCAAGGCTTGCGGCTTACGGGTGGGCTTACGCGCGGTTACACAGCTTACAAACCCTGCGTCAGCGCGCCGTATCCGCCGCGCATTAAGGAAGCCAAGGCAGCAACATCGGGCGCCGCGCCCACGAGCCACGCTGCCGTACACGGCCCAACGAGGAAAAGGAGAACACCATGTCGAACCGCCAAACCAAGATGCTCAAGACCCTGATGATTGCCGCAGGCCTGCTCGGCGCCGGCCTGGCAAGCGCCCAGACCGCGGCGGTCTCGCAGGATGTGCAGCGCAACGTCAACCAGGAACAGCGCATCGAGAACGGCCTGAAATCTGGCAGCCTGAGCACGCGCGAAGCGGCCAGCCTGGAAAAGCAGACCGCACGCGTGGACTACATGGAAGCACACGCCCTGGCCAATGGCTCGGTCTCGCCGCGCGAGCAGGCGTCGATCCAGCGCGCCGAGAACAACGTGAGCCGCGACATCGCGCATGACACGCATAACGGCATCACCGGCAACCCCGCCAGCGCCTCGTCGCAGCGCATGCAGGCCGACGTGCAGCGCAATATCAACCAAGAGCAGCGCATCAAGAACGGCGTCGCCAACGGCTCGCTCACCAACCACGAAGCCGGCAGCCTCGAACGCGGCCAGGCTCACGTGGATCGGCGCGAAGCGCGCGCCGGTGCCAACGGCCATGTCGGCGCGGGCGAGCAGCGTGGCATCCAGCGCGCCGAAAACCGCGACAGCCGGGCGATCTATCACGACAAGCACAACGCCCGCGTGCGCGGCTGAAGCAAAGGCTGGCGCCTGCGGCCGAACCCTGAACCCTGGGATCTAAGCCCTGCGGCGCCAGACCTGCCACTGCTCGCGGCCGGCAAATACCGGCAGCGAGCCCGTGGCGGCCCGCGCTTCCACCAGCTCGAAGGCCGGCGCAAGCAGCGCGCGCAGTTCCGCCTCGGGGATGGCGAAAGGCGGCCCGCCGCGCGTCTCGTCCAGGAAGAAGTAGCCGGCCAGCAGGCCGCCCGGCGGCAGCAGTTGCGCCACGCGAGCAGCGTAGCCGGCCCGCATGGCTGGCGGCAAGGCGCACAGGAAGGCCCGCTCGTAGATCCACTGGCAGGCAGGCTCGGGCGCGAAGGCAAAGAAATCCGCCTCGTGCACGACGGCCCCGGCGGGCCCCAGCGCGCGGCGCGCGCTTGCCACGGCCTCGGGTGAGAAATCAATGGCGGTCACCGGCCAGCCGCGCGCATGGAGCCACCCCGCTTCCCAGCCGTTGCCACAGCCAGGGATTAGCGTTGGGCACGGCGCCATCGCGCCGGCGAAGGCCTCGAAATCGGCCGGCACGCCGCCCAGGTCCCAGGGCATGAAGCCCTTCTCGAAGCGCTCATCCCAGAAAGCCGGATCCCCCGCGTTGCGCGTGGCGAAGGTTGGCGGGGCTGCGGCCTTGTTCGGCGCGTTATCGGATTTGGTCAAGCTAGCCTCCACTCTCCACTGCATTGCATTTCATCAGCCTTGCACTCGCCACCCCGGCGACTCGGGGCACGATCCCGTGCGCTACCAGTAGCCAACCCAGGCCAGCAGCTCGGTCAGCACCACCCCGGCGACGAATCCGCCAACCAGCAACAAGGCCGTGCCGACCAGGCGGTTGGTGCGGCGCTGCTCGGCGACCAGGGCAGCCAGCAGCTTCTCCTGCTGGCCATTGTCGACCAATGCGCGGCGCTCAAGGAACTGGTGCGCCAGGCGCGGGAAGTCAGGCAGCATCTTGGCCCATTGCGGGGCCTCCACCTGGATGCGCTCCCAGGCACCCTTCCAGCCGACCTGCTCGTGCATCCATTTCTCGAGGAAGGGCTTGGCGGTCTTCCACAGGTCCAGGTCCGGATCGAGCTGGCGCCCCAGCCCTTCGATATTGAGCAAGGTCTTCTGCAACAGGACCAGTTGCGGCTGAATCTCGACATTGAAGCGGCGCGAGGTCTGGAACAGGCGCATCAGCACCATGCCCAGCGAGATCTCCTTGAGCGGCTTGTCGAAATAGGGCTCGCAGCACGCCCGTACCGCGCTCTCCAGTTCCTCCACCCGCGTATTGGCCGGCACCCAGCCCGACTCCACGTGCAGCAACGCCACGCGATGGTAGTCGCGGCGGAAAAAGGCGATGAAGTTCTGCGCCAGATAGTTCTTGTCGAACTCGGACAGCGCGCCGACGATGCCGAAGTCCAGCGCGATGTAGCGCCCAAAACTCTGCGGCGCCACCGACACCAGGATGTTGCCCGGGTGCATGTCGGCATGGAAGAACCCGTCGCGGAACACCTGCGTGAAGAAGATCTCCACGCCCTCCTCCGCCAGCAGGTGCATGTCGACGCCAGCCGCCCTGAGCGACTCGGTGCGCGAGATGGGGATCCCGTGCATGCGCTCCATCACGAAGACCTCGCTGCTGCACCAGTCCCAGAACACCTCGGGCACCAGCAGCAGCTTGGTGTCGGCAAAGTTGCGGCGCAGCTGGCTGGCGTTGGCGGCCTCGATCATCAGGTCGAGCTCGTCGTGCAGGTATTTGTCGAACTCGGCGACGACCTCGCGCGGCTTCAGGCGCTTGCCGTCAGCCCAGAAACGCTCAAGCCAGGCGGCAAGGTCCCGCATCAGCGCCAGGTCACTGTCGATGACCGGCAACATGCCCGGGCGCAAGACCTTCACCGCAACTTCGCGGCCGTGGTTGGGGCCGCCCTTCAGGATGGCGAAGTGAACCTGGGCGATGGACGCGCTGGCCACCGGCTTGTGGTCGAAGCTCTCGAACAGCGTCTCCAGTTTCCGGCCCAGCGAGCGCTCGATGATCTTGACCGCCACGACGGAATCGAACGGCGGCACCTGGTCCTGCAGCTTGGCGAGCTCGTCGGCGATGTCCTCGGGCATCAGGTCGCGCCGGGTGGAGAGCACCTGGCCAAACTTGACGAAGATCGGGCCCAGGCGCGTCAGCGCCAGGCGCAGGCGTTCGCCACGGGGCATGTCGAGCTTGCGGCCAATGGTAATGACACGCACCAGGAAACGGATGCGGCGGCTCTTGAAGCCAGACAGCACGAGCTCGTCGAGGCCGTAGTAGAGGATGACGAAAACGATCTTGCAAAGGCGCAGGAAGCGGGTCATGCAGGTTCTTCAGTGTTGGGGCCGTGCTGCTTGGCCGGTCTGGCAATGGATAAAGCCGTGGATGCGCAATTGCGCAGGGCTCTGGCGGCGGCAAGCCGCGGGCGATCAGCGATGGGCGGACGGCAGCGTACCAGCTCCACGCTCGGAGCGGGCGCGCTGCTCCAGCTTTTCCAGCCGCTTTTCCAGCCGGGCGAGGTCGTCGCGCAGCGCGCTCACACCGGCGCCGAACTCGTCGAGCGCCGCGTGGCGCACCAGGGTCGGCTGCTCGTCAAGCAGGTACTCGGTCACGTTATCGACCAGCGCGCGGCCCACCCGCGTGGCTTGGGCATGCACCTGCTGCACGCCGTCCACCACCCGTTGCGCCACGCTATCGCTCACCGGGCCGCCCAGGATGCCGCGCAATGCGCGCGACAGGTCCTCGGCCGCATCCCAGCGCAGGTTGCGGGCCAGCGTGGAGACCGTGTTGGCGAGTTCCGCATCTCCCTCGATGCGCACATGCTTCATCGCCGCCGCCTGGCCGCCGCCCGCCACGTCCGAGGCCACCAGCGGCCACTGCTGCAGCGGCACGGTCAGCGTAACCGCCGGGGCTTCATCCACCGGGGCCAGCTCCGTCAGGCCCTGCTCCGTCACCTTCAATGCGAGCGTGAACGCGGCCGCGTCAAAGCGGATGATGCGGCCAGCGAAGGGCTGGAGCATGGTGGTTG
>NZ_LZZU01000067.1:0-83954 GCF_014170355.1 Cupriavidus sp. UME77 | reverse complement strand
TCATACAACGCTTCTTCCATCGCCACATCGCTCAGACCAAACCATTGCTGCATCAGGTGAATACGCAGCATCGCTGCGAGGGGAAACGGCCGGCGGCCCGTTGCCTTGGTCGGGGCGTGCGGCGCAATCAGCGTCAGAAACTCATCCCAAGGTACCGCGCGCTCCATCTCATCGAGAAACACGCGCTTGCGCGTGCGGCGGTTGCTCAGGTCCAGGCCAAGGTCAGTTTGTTTCATGCACTTATTGTCCCTGGAAAACCCCGCCATGAGCGCTCGGTCTGCGGCGAGTTTTGAACACCATCCTTAGAGATCCAATGTCAGGAAAGCAATGACTTCCTTGTTAAACTCTTTCGCTTTTTCAAAAGGCACCCAAAGACCGCATTTGGCGTGGATATGGACACGCACGTTAGGAATGCGGTTGAGCATGAACAATGCGTTGTCGTAATTGAGGGTGGGGTTGTCGCGCCCCCAAATCACGAGCGTTTCGGCCTCGATCTTGTGCAGGTCCTGCCACAACGGCTCTAGGGTCTGGCCCGACTTGCCCCCCTTCCCCTCCGGCGCTTGCGACATGAACTCGGGATCAATACTAGCCTCGTACCGTTCGCGGACAATCTCATCAGTCAGCAGCGACTTGTCATACACCAGCCGCTCAAGATTGGCGCGCATGCGTTCCATGCTGGGGCCTTCCCCGCTGTAGTAGTTGTGCGTCGCTGGCTTCGGGGCTCCCACCTGGAACAGGGACAGGCCACCCGGAGAGTTGACCAAGATCAGCTTGTCGATACGGTGTGGGTAGTCGATTGCCATCTTGATGCCCACCGTGCCGCCGGTGGCCAGGCCGAGAACGTGCGCCTTGGATATGCCCAGTGCATCCAGCATGTCCCGGAAGG
This sequence comes from Cupriavidus sp. UME77, assembly GCF_014170355.1. Lineage (NCBI taxonomy): Bacteria > Pseudomonadati > Pseudomonadota > Betaproteobacteria > Burkholderiales > Burkholderiaceae > Cupriavidus > Cupriavidus sp. UME77. The sequence goes on along the minus strand of NZ_LZZU01000067.1, from coordinate 83,068 downwards.
TTCGGGCATAGAAGCCAGTGCGCGGACCTTCGATGCCCGGTTTGTCGGATTTCCCATAGCCAGGGAGATCGACGATGAGGGTCCTGAAGTACCGCGACAAGGCTTCCAGATTGCGGCCGAAGTTGGCCCATCCGAACGCACCCGGCGCCCCTCCGTGAATGCACAGGAGGACGGGCCCGGTTCCGGCTTCGTGGTAGTGAATCTTGACCTCGCCAGCCTGAACGAATTTGCTGGTCTCTGCTGCAGTGAGTGTCATGCTTATTCCAGGACGAAAGATTTGTGATTCTGACTGGGGATGACGTCGATCTGCTTGCCAGGTCGGCGCTCATCCTTTCCCTCTGGCGAACCGATTCGGGACACGTCAGGCCGAGGTGTAGGCCGTCTTGACGACGGTGTAGAATTCCTGCGCGTGGCGCCCCTGCTCGCGAGGGCCAAAGCTGCTGCCCTTGCGCCCACCGAATGGCACGTGGTAGTCAACCCCCGCCGTGGGCACGTTCACCATCACCATGCCGGCCTGCGCGTTGCGCTTGAAGTGCATGGCGTGCTTAAGCGAGGTGGTGCAGATCCCTGCCGTGAGGCCGAAATCCGTGTCGTTTGCTACGGCCAAAGCCTGATCGTAGTCACGCACGCGTATGACACTGGCCACCGGACCGAAGATTTCTTCACGGCTGCTGCGCATGGCGTTGGTCGCGTTGGTCAGCAACGTCGGTTGTAGATAGAGACCAGGCGCCTCCCGGTGCAGCAGTGTGCCACCAAAGGCGACTGTCGCGCCCTCGCGTTGGGCCACGTCGATGTACGTCAGGTCTTGCTCTAACTGGCCGGCGTCGGCCACGGGGCCAATGTCCGTGCCCGCTGCGCGCGCGTCGCCGACGCGTAGCCTGGCCATGGCTGTCACGGTGGCTTTGACAAAGCGGTCGTGAATGGCATCGGTCACGATAATGCGCGAGGATGCGGTGCAGCGTTGTCCGGTCGAGAAGAAGGAGCCCTGTACGGCGATATCGACCGCCACCTTCAGATCTGCATCGTCGAGGATCACAAGCGGATTCTTGCCGCCCATCTCCAGTTGGAAGCGCGCCATGCGCGCGGCACAGGCCTGCGCGACGCGCATCCCGGTTGCGGCAGACCCGGTGAAGCTCACGGCAGCGACGCGTCTGTCGTTCAGCAGCGCCTGGCCAACTTCGCTGCCCCTGCCCATCACCAGGTTGAACACGCCGGCCGGAAGGCCGCTGCGGCTCAGGATTTCGGCTAGCGCCCAAGCGCTGCCGGGCACAGGCTCCGCCGGCTTGAACACCACGCAATTGCCATAAGCCAGCGCCGGAGCAATCTTCCAGGCGGGGATGGCGATGGGGAAGTTCCAGGGAGTGATGATGGCGATCACGCCCACGGGTTCGCGTGTGATTTCCACGTCGACGCCAGAACGTACCGAGGCCAAGCGCTCGCCCTGAATGCGCAGGGCTTCGCCAGCGAAGAACTTGAAAATCTGCCCGGCGCGGGCCACTTCGGCGATCGCTTCGGGCAGGATCTTGCCTTCCTCGCGGGCCAGCAGGTCGCCAAGTTCGGCCTTGCGGGCCAGTAATTCGCTGCCCACAAAGTCGAGGGCGTCAAAGCGCTGCTGCGGCGTGGACAGCGACCAGCCGCTGAAAGCGCCATATGCCGCGGAAATGGCGTCAGCGGCCTGGGTCGCATCAGCTGCAGCGTATTCGCCCACGACGTCGTTCAGGTCAGAGGGATTGAGGTTGCGGCTGGCGTTCGAACTGCCGACCCAGGCGTCGCCGATGTAGTTGCATTTCATGTGGCGTGCTCAAAAGAAATACTGAAGGGGTCAGTAGTCGCCAGCAGCGCTGGCTGATGGGGTGATGCGTGACGGAAAGCGCGCAGCCAGTGCCTGCGCAGCCTTCGAGAGGAGGCTGATGTCCACGCCCACGGCTACGAAGCTCGCGCCGGCGTCGATCCACTGGTGGGCCTGCCCCTCGACTGTGGCCAGGATGCCCGCCGCCTTGCCCGCCTGGTGTATGCGTTCAAAGCCGTGCCGGATGGCGCCTACTACATCGGGATGGTGGGCCTGCCCGTGCAGCCCCATGGAGGCAGACAAGTCGGCCGGGCCAATGAATACGCCATCCACGCCGGGAGTGGCGGCGATGGCGTCGATGCGGCGCAGCGCTTCCACCGATTCCACCTGCACCAATAGGCAGGCCTGTTCGTTGGCTTCGTGAATGTAGTCGGGATATCGCAGCCAGCGAGACGAGCGCGCCAGTCCACTGCCCATGCCGCGGGTGCCTTCGGGCGGGTAACGCATGGCGCGGGCCATCCCCAGAGCCTGTTCCGGGGTGTCCACCATCGGCACCAGCAAGGTCTGCACGCCGAGCTCCATGTACTGCTTTACCAATACTGGGTCGCCCACCGGCAGACGCACCACCGGGTGCGGGGCAGTCACGCCGGAGGGCAAGCTGTCCGCGGCGCTACCGATGGCCTGTAACTGGGCCAGCGTGGCGCGCAGGTCGTTGGGGGCGTGCTCGCCATCGATCAGCAGCCAGTCGTAGCCGGTGCCGGCGATCATCTCGGCCACATAGGCGTCAGCCGTCGCCAGCCACAGACCAATCTGGGTCTGGTGCTGCGCGATCGCGCGCTTGAAGGCGTTGGATGGCAGGGGGGACGTCAAAGGAACGGTGTTCACGGGGCTCCTTCCTTTTGTAGGAATGCAATGCTGGCCTCATTGAATGCCGTGGCCTGTTCGTACTGCGCCCAGTGGTCGCAACCGCGCATCTCCACCAATTGGACGTTGGGCGCCGTCTTGACGATGGCATAGGCGTTGCCTAGGAACATATTCGGCGCATCTACGGCAGCAATCACCTGAATGGGCAGCGTCAGCGAGCGCCACTGCGCTTCACTCAGGGCCTGCCCGCCCAGGGTGAACGCCAACAGGTGCGGCATGGCAGCTTTCATGCGCGGGTCGCCGTAGATGTCCAGCCGGACGGCGATGAGATCGTCCATCAGCGTTTCGGGCCTGAGGACGAGGCCCCTCATGGCGGCGGCCACAGTTTCCCAACTCGGGTCGGCCGCGGCGGCGGAGCGGCGCTTGCGCACGCCCTCGGCCACGCGGGCCTCCTCGTCCGGGTTGGTAACGATGCCGGCCGGCGCCACCATGACAAGCTTGTCCACCCGGCCGGGATGGGCCAGCGCCAGCGCCGCCCCCACCCAGGAGCCAAGCGACACGCCCACCACACCCGCACGCTTGATTGACAAGGCGTCCATGACGCCGCGCACATGCTCGGCGTAGTCCTTGATCAAGTAGTCAAAATCGGGCTTGTCGGTCCAGCCGCAGCCGAGCAGGTCGATGCCGATGACGCGAAAGTGCTGGGAGTAGGCCGCATAGTTGGCGCAGAAATTTTCCAGGCTACCCGCAGTGCCATGCAGCAGTAGCACGGCGGGCGCGTCGGCCGGGCCAGCTTCCAGATAGCGGGTCTGGACGCCTTGCACATTGACCCAGCCGAGCCGGTGGGGTGTCCTGAAAAGATGGCGCCAAATACTCTCGTGGTCTTGCATGGTGAGTCCATCGTGTTGGGGTGAAATAGAAAGGAGCAGCGCCGCGCCGGTGGCGTGCGCCGCCCGAAGGGGAAGGAGTCCTCGCACAAGAACCCTCCCCAGGAGATCCGAAACGCTTACTGATCGGGCGTGAAGCCGGACTGTTTGATGATGGGCCGCCACATCTCCAGTTCAGCACGCTGCAGTTTGTCCATCTCGGTGGCGGAGCGGTAAAGCGGCGCCATGGTCAGCGTGGTCTGGAGCGACTCCTTCATCTCAGGGGTGGCCAGGATCTTGCGCAAGGCGTTCTGCATGCGCTCCACATCGGCCTTCGGCGTCTTCGCCGAGGTCCACATGCCCATCCAGGGTTCGCCGACGTTGAACTTGAGGCCCTGCTCGGCAAAGGTCGGCACGTCTGGCGCCAGCGGCGAGCGTTGCGGGCTGAAAATGCCGAGAATCTGTAGCTTTGGATTGTTTTTGTGCCGCATGAAATCGGCTGCGGCCATGATGGCGGCCGGCAAGTGTCCCGCCATCAAATCGACGTTAACTTGCCCGTCTCCCTTGTAAGGGATGACCTGCAGGTGGATGCCGGCAGCCTGGCTCAGCTTCGCCCCGATGAAGTGGGTGTGGCTGCCTGCGCCGGATGATCCAAACACTGCCTGGCTGGGGTTCGCTTTGGCCCAGGCCACATATTCCTGGGCGTTCTTCACGCCGAGGTTGCGCTGCACCACCATACCAAACGGGTAGGTGGTCAGCGTGGCCACGGGAGCCAGGTCGGTCAGCAGGTCATAGCCCAGCGCGGAGCGGGGGTAGAGGATGTCGAGAAACACCGGCCCCGAGTTCGGTGCAATCATGAATGTGTGGCCGTCAGGCGCGCTCGCCTTGAGTGCCTGGTTGGCTAGGCGGCTGCCGGCACCGGCCTTGTTTTCCACCACCACGGGCTGGTTAAGTTCCGCGCGCAGCTTGTCCGCAACCAACCGCGCCAGGATGTCGGTGACGCCACCGGGCGCAAAGCCGACCAGTATCTTGATGGGAGCACTATCTTGGGCTTGGGCCAGCAGGCTGGCGGTCATCGCACCGAGCAACAGGACGGTCTTGGGGCGGGGCAGGATTCTCATGTTTTGTCTCCTCGCGGCACCACGGCAGTCGCATGACTGCTTCGAGCATATATGGAAGGGTCATGGCATGGGATCGCCCGGCCTGCTCGTACTGCACCCAGAGTGCAAGCAATAAGAGACGTAGCCCAGCGCCGTAGCAAACGGGCGCGGGGCACGCTTGCGCAATTCGCCGGCCCGTTAAATCTCCAGCCGTATGAACTCATCGCCGTGCACTCATTTGCGGATGGATCAGATGGGATTGGCTTTGCGCGCGGCGTCGATACGCACTTGGGTCTGGGCCATCCAGGCTTCTCGCGTCCTGAAGCTCGAGTTGGCCAGGGCTGCGGCATAAGTACGTTCGCGGATGGTGTCTTCCGATTCGCTCAACAAGTCCAACGGCCACCAGATGGGCTGGGTGACGTACCAGGGCGAAGGGGTATAAATCTCAATGCGGTTGCCTTCGGGATCCTCGACATAAAGACTCCAGGTGTTGCCATGATCCTTTTGCTGAAGGATAGGCACCCCTGCTTCAGAGAATGCAATGGCCAGGCGTTTCAGCTCTGCCAGACTGTCGACAAGGAACGAGATCTGGTTCATGCCTGGCCAATCAGGATGGCGGCCGTTGGCAAACGCGATCTGGTGATGCTCCTGGGAATCGCCGCTCATGAAGACCACTTCGTGCCCCGTCGAACCGATCCCATGGTCAGTGACGACCAAGCCGAACCAGTGTTCATAGAACTTGCACAGTTCAGTCGGTTGGAAAGCATAGACACCCAGGTGACGAAACTTCGCTTGGGTAGTTATGGCCATGGTTTTTCCTTGGTTAATAGCAATAGAGCAATGAAACAATGACGCACTTGGTAACCTTGCGCCCGGCCCGGTCCGTCTTGGGAGGCAGAACATGGGCTTGAATGACGGCGCGTCAAACGAAACGGAACGCGACGGCGCCCAGCGGCCCGTAGTCGACATGGAAGCTGTCGCCCGCCGCCGCTGCCACCGGCCGCGTGAAAGATCCGGCCAGCACCACTTCGCCAGCGGCCAGATGCTCATCCCAGGGGGCCAGCTTGTTTGCGAGCCACGCCACACCGGTGGCCGGATGGTTCAACACGGCGGCGGCCACGCCCGACTCTTCGATGACGGCGTTCTTGCAGAGCAAGGCGCTGACCCAACGCAAGTCCACGGCATCGGGGCGTACCGGGCGGCCGCCCAACACGATGCCGGCGTTTGCGGCATTGTCGGAGATGGTGTCGAACACTTTGCGCGGCGCCTTGCTCACACGATCGAACTGCTCGATGCGCGAATCAATGATTTCTATGGCGGGCGTCACGTACTCAGTGGCCTGCAACACGTCGAAGATCGTTACGTTCGGGCCGCGCAAGGGCCTGCCGAGGATGAAGGCCAACTCGACTTCGACGCGAGGCGCGATGAAGCGATCAACTGGGATATCGCCCTGCGGAAAGAACATGCTATCGAGCAAGGTGCCATAATCCGGCTCGCTGATCTGACTGCTGATCTGCATGGCGCGCGAGGTCAGGCCGATCTTGTGGCCCTTGACCACCTGGCCATCGGCAATCTTGGCCGCCACCCAGGCGCGCGAGATTGCGTAGCCATCCTCGATGGTCATTGCGGGATAGCGCTTCGAGAACTGCTCGATGGCGCTGCGGCTCTTTTCGCTGGCATGCAACTCTGCAGCGAGCCGCTGGACAATTTCGGGAGTCAACATGGCGAGTCCTCAGTGTCATTCGGCCTCAATGCCGGCCTTCGTGGCAATCGCCGTCCATTCGAGGCTCAAGCTGCTATGGCGGGTCAGTGTCTTGGTCATGATGCAGTCCCTATCAAAGACGGGCCGGTTTGCGAGGACTCGCGAGTACCTCGACGACCTCGGTGTGATTCTTCTTCATAAGGTAAGAGAACGATACCCTGTTCACACAGTGAAACAACCGCCTAGGGTAAACCCAAGCGATTCGGCAAGCGCACGGATACAAATAGAACTTACCAACTGGCGCAGCAAGGTTTCGTATCGCTGAGGGTTTTGCAACGTCGATGCAGGAGTGGCCGCGGCCTGGATGATTCACTGCTCAACAGGGATGCGGCTCATCCGAACAAAACTGCATGTTTCTTACCGACGCCACTGGAGCCGCAAACTCCCCCTCAGCCATACAAGACTGACCCGCAAGCCGACTATTGCGGGTCCGACTACTTAGGCATCTCGCCGCCCTGACGCGAGGGGGTAACTACTTGCCCTTGCCTGCCAGAGCGGGGCGGTGGAAAAGTCAATGCTCAGAACTTATGCCGCATGCCGACTGCGGCACCGAATTGACTCCTCTCGTTCGGCGCAATCTGATAGGCGGCCGTCGCGCCGTTGAGGTTCTCGAAATTCAGAGCGGCGTTCTTCGTGTAAGCCGAGCTCAGATAAACGTCGGTGCGCTTGGACAGGGCGTAGTCCGCGATGAACGTGAACTGCCATGGATTGCTCGGATTGGTGGTGCCGGTCGCACTGCGCAGGGAACGCAGATTGTCGTAATACGCCGCGCCCGTTAGCGTCAGCGCCGACGTTGCCTGGTAGTTCAAGCCGAGCCAGAAAATGTCGTCACGCGCGACCGTGCCTGCAGCCGGCGCATCGTTCTTACCATAGCGGTAACCGGCTTGCGCGAGCAAATGCGGTGTGATCTGATAGCGCACCCCGACCCCTGCCTTCTGGGCTCGCGTGTAGTTGCCACCGGTCGCGGGGCCATTCACATCGTCGTAGGCGGCGGTGATGCCGCCTGAGCCGAACGAGTAATCAAAACCTGCACCGTAGCCGGCGGAGCCTTGCGTCGATCCAGGTTGCTCGCCGAAGCTCCAATGGACTTCGGTCGCCAGCGGGCCGAAATTGCCATGGTACTTCACCATATTGTTTTCCCGGGCCGACGCGCCAGAGATTTGAAGCACAGGTTCGTAAAGCGTGGCGTAGGCGGTAGGCGAACTGTTTGCCATCATCAGGAAGAACGACGTATATTGTCGACCGAGTGTCACCTGATGATGGCCGGACACAAGCCCCACCCAAGCCTGGCGCCCGAACAGCAAACCGCCCTGCCCGGATGTACCCGTGTCGATGTTGAAGCCACTCTCAATGGCAAATATCGCTTTAGTTCCGCCGCCGAGGTCCTCGATGCCACGCAAGCCCCAGCGGCTCGGGGACAGCCCCCCCGAATTCATCGCTACCTTCGAATGACCGTTAGGGCCGGTTCCCAAGTTGTGATTGGTGTACTCGACATTCGCATCAGCAACACCGTACAGCGTGAAGGACGACTGGGCCACCGCAGTGGCGCTGGCAATGCCGCATGCAAGTGCGACAAGACTCTTCTTCATTTTGTTACTCCTCCTATGGATTCTTCTCATGGCCCTGTTAAATAAAAATCAAACATCTAAACTATTATATTTATATAAATTGCTAAATAATTGATTTGCGAAAATATTATTTAAAATAATATTTATTTTAATTCAGAATAATATGCATTTATGGATATTTACGCATGCGGCGTAGCGACCGCCCCCCTCACATCGGGGGACGAAGGCGTTGGAGCAACTGCAATTACATCGGCAGCAATGGCCTCCATTCTTGGCTTCAGATAGCGCAGTGCGATTCGCAACATGACAAACGCCACGACGCTTGAACCTGCCGTAACGAGCATCAGGGATTTCCCAAGTGCCGCTTCGCTCTCGAAGACAAAATCCGTAAAAGAGGCGACCAGCGATGGTGCAACCCCGGCGGCGAGCGTCATTATCAGGAACATGAAGATCGCCGTGATCTGTCCGCGCATGTGTTGCGGCACCATCATCTGAATGGTGGCCCCAACATAGATCAGGAATGAGACGAGGACTACATCGACCACCCCATAGACACACATAAAAATATATGGATTGGAGGTATTGAATGCAAGAATCGAAAGCGGAACGGTCACGGCAAGCATCCAGGTGTAGAACCGGACGTGCGCGTCCCGGACCCCACGGGAGTACAACCAGTCAATCACCACCCCCTTGACCACGATACTGGAAGCACTAATCAAATTGATAACGCCCATGATCGGAGCGTATTCGTTCGGGGAAAGTCCGAATTCTCGCGTTAAGTATGTCGGCACCCAGCTTACGAGTCCGGATGCCGCGATAGCGGAGAATGAAAACCCCAGAAGCAGCGTAAAAAACAGCGGCTTGTTTTGGATGATATAAGTCCGAACACTTATATCTGACGTAGCCTTTTTTCGAATGCTACAGCGTTGCGGCTCGGAGAAACTAAAAGCCAGGAACGCAAATAAAATTCCTGGTGCTCCCACCATTAGCAGAGCCAGACGCCACGAACTTAGAGCTCCTATAAACGGCCACGTAATCCCGTCTAATTCAGTCGAATATGTGAAAACCAAGCCACCTACCGCGAAGGCGACTGCGGTTCCGACTTTCGGCCCCATGCCAAATACCGACATAGCAGTAGCCAAACGCTCCTTTGGGAACTTGTCTGCAATCAGCGAATAGGCCGCTGGGCTCAATGCGGCCTCCCCAACACCAACCCCAATTCGGCTCGAAAATAGAAACGGCAATGTTTTAGAAAGCCCAGTAAAAACTGTCGCCATCGACCAAACGATCAAACCGCCAAATATCACGCGGCGCCGCGAAAAGCGGTCCGCGGCCCAGCCGAGCGGATAGCCGAACAAACCAAAACAGATCGAAAACGCCGGACCTATAAGCAAGCTAATCTGGAAATCCGTGAACTGGAGCTCTTTTTGGATGGGGACAATCAGCATGTTCAGGATCAAGCGATCCAAAATGGACAGAACGTAGAAGAACAACAGGACACCAACCATCCACCACGGTGCAACCCGGGAAAGAAAAGTGCTAGACCTAATGAATCCCCGCGAATTTTCCAGCATCACCGTCTCCAATATTCTTTCTATTTAAACTTGCTAAGTAGCGCATTAGCCACGTGATGTCGGGAGTAACGTTTCGACATCGACGGCAGCGAGCGCCGCAGCCAGTTCCAAATGGCGTTTCGCTCATGTTGAATCCCGCGCGCATTTCAGCTATTGAGAACACCTCAATCAAGTGTGGGTATCGGGGGCTGCGGGCACCTCAACGACCTGGTCGTGATTCTTCTTCACACGGCATGACAACAACACCCTGTTCACTCAGTGAAACAAAGGCCTGGGGTAAACCCACACAAGCCGAGAAGGCTGGGAAGATGACGAACCGGGCGCAGCAACTGCAAGCACATCTTGCAGCGCGAGCGTTATCTCAACCCGCGACTGAGCCGAAGCCCAACTCATCCGTGATGGGGTTCCGTGGCGCTGGCACGGGGTTCATGCGCCGACAACGGGCGACTAGGCATCGCATGCCTGTGCTCGGCGACTGGAATCCATTGCGCCCCATCGAACTGCGAGGCGCGTTGATGTAGCCTGCATCGATCTGCAGGGCGACTAGTGGACCGTTCAGAGGCGCCCATCGACTTGGCGCGGGCACCACCGCAGCTCCACTGCGCGTTCCTGCTCCAGGCGTTGCCCCACGTCCCTCACATTCACCTTGACGCTCGAGCGTGGACGTTGCCGCCCGCACTGGGCCAAGCGCTCCGACAGCCATGCCATTGGAGTGCGTTCCCTTCCCTTCAAAGCAGGATCGAGATGCGCATGGAGCGCTCTCCGATAGTGTCTATAGACAATACTCTTTCTTTCCCTGACGGATTTCCCCCTGCTTTTGGTCACTCCCACCGACAGTGTCAGTCCTCATCTTTTAGGCACGACCACGAAGCCGTCGTTCCGTGCGGCACTGTCTGGCTGGAAAGTGTTCGGCCTGTATAGGCGCGCTAGATATTCCTTCGGTCAGCAGAAAATTGACGAAGACCTGGCACCTTCGTCGGCAGAAACTTGCGGCTGGGATAAACTACACTGACGTCGCGGTGCGGTCGCTGGTATTGCGGCAGCACTTAAACCAGATGCCCGGGATTTCGGGTTTAGCCAAATGGGAAGAGAGCATCGCGATACGCATGTCCGCGAGGGTTGTCTGATGAGCCAGAACCACAATCGACTTCTACGCCTTTCGCATGACTTTTTGGAATGAACAATGAGGGCATTCAAGTCAACCAGTCGAGGGAACTCCTGCCTAATTTCCTGGGCAGACCCACTCAGTCTGAGCCCAAGAGGTGCACTGTGTAGTGACAGGGTAGCCGGCGCTAGCGAGGAGGGGACCGGACGTGCCGACTCCGCCATGACCTGGCGACCCGCCCCGCTCTTAGCGTTGAAAATTGCGATAACTAAATGGGCCAAAGCGGCGCAGGGCAGCCCAATACAAGGCATTAAGTGCCGACGACTCACGCGCCACGGTCCTGCACGCCTCCTCATATGTCGCATGGAGCAGGAGGCGATGCTCCGCCGCACAGGCAAAGCACACCACCTTCTGACGCGCGCAGCCATTTGCAATCCAGCTTTCCAACACGCGGCGCAGCGCGGTGCGGTAGTCCCCTGTACCCGCCAGCTTCGTCGCCTCCCGGCTTGCCTGCGCGGCCGAGGCCCGGACTTCGCGTCGGAGCTCCGCCAATTCGGCCGCGAGTGGCTCCGACATAACCGAGCTGGCCTGGCATTGCACGCGCGCCATCAGTTTCCGCATTGCACTCTGTTAGGCAGCGTGCCGATCTTGCTGACCTCGATCAGGTCGCCATGTCGCATAAGGCATGGCGGTTGGCGCTTGAAGCCCGCTCCGCCCGGAGTGCGGGTGACTATAGCCTCCCCAGGGAATAGGGCAGATAAGGTCGAGATATAGGTAAGCAGCTCAGAAATCGCGAAAATCAGCTTGGTGGTGTCGGCAAGCTGTATGAACTCGCCATTCAGACGAATTTCCAACGTCAGCACTTCGTTCTCGCCGATCTCTGCTGTGTCGAAAAGCCCGTTGTAGCAAGAGAAGCCCAGGATATGCGAGATCGCTCGTTCAGCCGCGATCCGGCGACCGCCACGGCCTATCACGATGGAGATTTCGCGATCGCAATGGAAGCGGTCTGACTCTCTCGGCATGATCAGCGGGTGACCCTGCCGGATATGCGAGGCACTCGAGCGAAGGAAGATTGTGGGAAAGGCCATTTCGGCACCGCCAGCGTCGACCAGGTGTTCCTCATGGTTCAAGCCGACGCAGAAGATCTGACGCGGGTCGGCCACTACCGGGCGATATCCTTTGATGCCGCAGCTGCCCGACAGCGGAAAGTCAGCGCCGTGGCGCGCCGCCAGCGTGCGCAGAGCAGCGACGCCATACCCGCACTCGGTACAGCACAGCCCTGCGGAAAGATCGACGACACTATTGCCAATGAGGGCGCCGAAGCCTGCGGCCTGGCCCCTGGAAAAGCTCAAGAAGCGCATGAATTTTCCAATGGTCAGTCTTGGTTCGCCTAGCCAACAAGAAGGCCGTCGGCGCTAACCATCTTCTTGCTACTTTTTCCCCCTGACCCAAGTTCAACACCGGCGCCACCGTCCGCCCCGGAAGGGAGGAGCGCGGTGGCGTTGGTCGGCTTCATCGCAACGCTGCCTGAATCGCTCTATTTATTCCTCGCTGAATTCGTGTGTCCGCCGCTGTCACGCTACCTCACTTTGCCCATTCCGCTAGCGGCGTTGGCATTGGGACGACGGCCGGGGGAAGGCAAGACTTGAACGCCGTCGCGTGCTGCAGTGCGAGGCGTGTTACGACGTCACTCAATGGATCCAAGGTAGCAGCAAATACCCTACTATCGATCGGCGCCTCTGTGATTGAAATGGCACTGAGGCGCACCCGTTCAGCGTTCGCAAGCGCTTGGTGATAGTTTTCACTGGCAATCGTCAACGCCTGCGCAAATCTCGCCTGTGCACTCCTTATCGCTTGCGGATCCATCTTTGCCGTGTTTCTGAGTGCCTTGTAGAACTCGGAATCCGCGCGCTCACGCTCCCGCTTCAGCTCATTTCTGGCGGCCCTAGTCGCGAGCTCAAACTCCTTCTCCGGGTCCTTTCTCGCGTCAACAGGTGACTCGGTCGACCTCGAACCGTACTTCGAGTTCTCCACGCATTCCTCCTTTTAGTGGGGGACAGAATTGACTGACAACATTCTGGCTTTGCCGAAGTCCGCAGCGTCGCGGTGCAGGAACACCTTCAGTCAGGCGTCGAAGCGGAACACTGCAGTTCCCCAAGCACCTCTACCGATACTAGGAGGACTCATTCAAATCGTCCGGGAGCGCCCCGTGTCTTTGTCCAGGCCACGTCCCGGACGGATTGAAGGCTGCGGCCATCTCGACGACCTAGGCGTGATTTTTCTTCGCAGGGCAAGACGGCAACACCCTGTTCACGGGATGAAACAAGCGCCAAGGGTAAACCAGTAGACCAAGAACCGGGGAAGGGTTCAGGAACGCTTCAGAGCGACTTCACGCTGAATTCTGCTGGAGCCACTTCGGCAGCCTCGTACCCACTGATTGGAATAGGATAGGATCGATATGCCAGCGCCAGACGGTCCAATCCCGATGTCCGGCGTCTTGGTTCAGAAGAGGTGCCAGATCCCTACGTGTACGACGCTCTGCGTCTTGGCCGAGGCAGCGGAGGGAGAGAGGAAGTACAGTTGCGCGCCACCGTCATGGGCGTACTGCTACGTGTACAGCGCGTAAACGGTGGTCCGCTTGCTGAAGCCATACTGCGCGCTGACGCCGAACTGATCGCGCTTGCCCTTCAGGATCGCATTCGATGTGCCGTGGTTGGGCTGGTACTGAGCATAGCCCACGCCAAGGCTCAGTGGGGTGGTCAGCTGATAGCGCGGACCGACGTCATACACGTCGACCTTGTCGTCTGTTAGCTTCCATTCGCTTCGGGTGTACGAGGCATTGAAGAACAGCTCGCTCGTGATGTCCCATACAAGCCCCCTCGCGGTGACGGCGACGCGCGCGTCAGCATCCTTCCGGGATCTCGGATCGCACCGGGTTGCGCAGCACGCCCAGTTTGCTCACCTCGACTTCCACCACGTCGCCGTCCTTCATGAAGACAGGCGGCTGACGCCGCGCGCCAACCCCGCCGGGCGTGCCAGTGACGATGACATCGCCGGGAGACAGCGTGACGAAGCTGGAACAGTACGCGACCAGCTCAGGGATGGCGAAGATCAGCATATCAGTGGTGGCACGCTGCATGATTTGTCCGTTGAGGCGGGTTTCCAGCATGAGAACCTCGTTCTCACCGATCTCGTCGCTTGTCACCAATGTCGGGCCGAAGCCCCCGGTGTTCTGGAAATTCTTGCCCGGCCCCCATTGCGAGGTGTGCGTCTGCCAGTCGCGGATGCTGCCGTCGTTGTAGCAGGCGAAGCCGGCGATGTAGGAGAAGGCCTGGTCCTCGGGAATGCGGCGGCCACGCTTGCCGATGACCACGGCGATCTCGCCCTCGTAGTCCAGCCGCGCCGACTCTGGCGGCAGCAGGATCGGCTGGCAGTGACCCACCTGCGACTCGGCCACGCGCAGGAAGATGGTGGGGCGCTCGGTGCGTTCCTTCTGCGTTTCGCGGACGTGCTCTGCATAGTTGAGGCCGGCACAGAGGATCTTCTCCGGGTCGGCCACCACCGGCCGGTACGCGTCGAGGGCTTCGGCGGCCGGCAAGTCGGCGGCATGCCTGCCGGCCTCGTCGATCAGTGCGTCGACGGGCCGCCGGCGCAGCGCCTGGCCCAGGTCGCTCAGCCCAAGCCTTGCGCCGAGGTCAATCACGCCGCCACCGGCGACGGCGCCGAAGCTGTTCCGGCCCTGGTGGGTGAAACTGATGAATTGCATGGGGTGTTTCCTGATTCAGGCTGCTTGTGCCTCGATACACTGCCCGGCCGCAGATGCGTCCGCACGAGTCATCAAGGCGAACTTGTTGTTTTCTCCCCCTCTCCTGCAAGCGCAGCGAGGGGGAAAACTGCCGGTTATTCTTGATCTTGCTTCCTGGAACGCATTTCTCCTCGATGCAATGCGCGCTCACGCCGGCCGGACCAGCATGCAGGTAGCCATCGCGGTTGCCACCACCTGGCCGTCCTGGCGCAGTTCCCCTACTACGTTGCAGACATTGCGGCCGCGCCGCTCCAGGCGCGCCCGCCCTTGCAGCGGACCGGCCTGCGCCGGCCTCAGGAAGGAGAGATTCAGGTTCAGCGTGGCGCAGAACTCGCCATCGGCCAGCGTCGCGGTGACCAGCATCGCGGTGACGTCGTCCAGCATGGCGCCCAGCATGCCGCCCTGCACCTGGCCGGCCGGATTGAGGAATGCGCCGGTGGCAAGGTAATCGGATTCCAGCGTCCCCGCCTCCAGGTCGGCGGAGCGTACTACGCCGCCAAGCAGTCCGGCGACAGCCGGGGCGGGTGCCTGCCCGCGCTGCATGCGCGTGAAATAGTTGCCGTCGCTCATCGTGTGCATCCCAAATCAACGGCCGGCAAAGCGCGGCGCGCGCTTCTCCCGCCATGCCAGTGCGCCTTCGCGCAGGTCTTCGGAAGCATCGCCCACAGCGATATCTTGTGCCAGCTCGGCGGTATCGAGCTCGCCACGGGCGATGCGGTTCAGGTGCTTCTTCATGCCAAGCAGCGCCAGCGGTGCCATGCCGACCAGGCTCTCGCTCGCCTGTGCCGCAAGCGCCTGCAGTGCCTGCTGGCTGTCCTCCAGCCGGTCCAGGTACCCGCAGGCCAGCATCGCGGCCGCATCGAACTTGTCGGCCATCAGCAGGATGCGCTTGGCCGTGGCCAGGCCCAGCCGCGTGACGTAGCGCTCCAGGCCGCCGCGGTAGAACAGCAGGCCCAGGCGCGCGGCCGGGACGGACATCTGAGTGCCGGCGGCGCCGAACCGGAAATCGCACGCCAGCGCCAGGTCGGTGGCGCCGCCGTACACGCCGCCGTGCAGCACGGCAATGGTGACTGGCCGCGCCTGTTCCAGCGCGTTGGCCAGTGCCTCGAAGCAGGCACCGACATCGGCCCCGCCGAGGCGGCCGACATTGAAACCGCTGCAGAAGTGCCGGCCCTGCCCTTCGATACGCAGCACGCGGACCCGGCAGTCACCGTTCACCGTCTCCAGGTACTCGCGCAGCAGCTCGAGGTCTTCGGGTTCGAGGCGGTTGGCCACCTCGGGGCGGCGCAGCGTGATGACGGCGACGTGCCCCTCGACTGCCAGTTCGGGCGGCTGTCCTTGCGGGGTCTCGGTCATGGTATCTGGCTCCGCTCAGTGAAAGCCGTAAATCCGCATGGTGGTGTCGCCCGCCTCCACCCGCTTGAGAATGGCGGCTTCGGTGGCCTCGCGGTCCTGGGCCTTGTCCACGACCTCCCCGGCGCGGGCGCGCGACACCACCACTACGCCGTCCCGGTCGCCCACGACCAGGTCTCCTGCTTCCACGCGGGCGCCGCCGATCAGCACCGGCGCGTTAAGCCAGCCGATCGCGCCATAGTCCTTACCCGTGCCGCGGATACACAGGCCGCGCGCGAACACCGGGAAGCCGATTTCCTCCAGCAACACGCCATCACGCACACATCCGTCGATGACCAGCCCACCAAGCTGCTTCACCTTGGCTGCGGTGGTCATGATCTCGCCCCAGTAGCCGTGCTCGTAGGCGCCGCTCACGTGCACCACCAGCACGTCGCCAGGTTGGGCGATGTCGAGGGCACGGTGCAGCCACAGATTGTCGCCGCCAGGCGAATGGACGGTCAGCGCCGGTCCGCAGATGCGGAATCCCGACGCCACGGGCTTGATGGCCGGCGGGATCACGCCGATCTTGCCGCCGGCCTCGTGCAGCGTGGCGGTGGGCAGCGCCCGCGCGGCTTCGACAACTTCGGGGCTGACCCGCTCGAATTCACGAATCGTGGTGCTGGCTGCGTCGTGTTCCGCCATGATCAGGCTCCCTTGGTCTGCAGCTGGTGGTAACGAAACTGGCGGCGCGCTTCGTCCAGGCGCATGCCGCCGCGCACGGCTTCGCGGATAGCGTTTTCCGCGTGCTCGATCTGCTCGGCGGTGTCCAGCACCGCGGCCTCGTGTTCACGCGGGATGACCACCACGCCGTCGGAATCGCCGCGCAGGATATCGCCCGGCTGCACGCGCGCGTCGCCGATATTGACCACCACGTTGGTCGCCTCCACCTGCACGCGGTCCTTGCCGGTGCGCATCCAGTGGTCCTTGCTGAAGACGGGGTAGCCGAGCTGGCGGCAAAGGGCGACATCGCGGCACACGCCGTCGATAACGGTGCCGGCAATACCACGGCGGTGCGCGATCTCCGTGAGGATGTCGCCCCAGACCGTGGTGTTGTCGCGGCCGCCGTTGTCGAGCACGAGGATGCTGCCCGGCGGCACGTCGTCGATATAGTCACCCACAGTGCCCGGAGGATTGGATGCCGGACCGTACAGCAGCGTGTAGGCACGGCCTGCCATGACGAAACCCTCGCCGCGCGCCTTGATGCGGTAGCACTGGCCGGCGATGCCGTGCTTGTCCAGCGCGTCGCTCAGCGTGGCCGTATCCAGCTTGCCGGCGCGCGCGACATTGATGTCCTGTTGCTCGCTCATGTCTTTCAACCTTTCAGCATGTGTTCGTAGTTGCCGCCCATGACTTCCCCGACGGGCGTGCCGGCCAGGATGGCTTTCGCCATCCCAGCCTCCTTGCGCACGATGGCTTCGGCCGTCTCCAGCACGCGCTCGATATCACGTGTGGCAATGAAGATCACGGCACTGCGGTCCGCCACCACGTAGTCGCCGCCTTCCACCGTCACGTTGCCGATCTGCACCGCGACATTGGTGCCATGCTCCACCACGCGGCTGCGCGCGGTAAAGGCGGTCAGCGCGCGACTGAAGACGGGAAAGTCGAAATCGATGGCCTCGTCGATATCGCGCACCGGCCCATCCGCCACGATGCCTGCAACGCCGCGCACTTTGGCCCCCAGCGACAGCAGCCCGCCCCAGCTGCCGGCCTCCACGCCGGTGCGCTGCTCGACGACGATGATGTTCTCTGGGCCTGCCTGCTCGATGGCTGTGCAGCCGAGATGGCGGGCCGGTCCGGGCGGCGGCGCGCCAGTGCCCAGCTTGACGGTGATGGCCCGTCCGGCAATGCGTCCGGCGCCGGAGCGCTGCGGCAGGCCGGTCACGGTGCCCGGCAGCTGCAGCTTGTCGAGCGCGTCTGACACCGCGCAGCAGTCGAGCCGGCGCAGGCGTTGTACGTAGGATTCGGATTCACTCATGGTCGTTGGTATGGTCTGGTTTGGCAGTTCAGTCCAGGGTGCGCCAGGCCGCAAAGCACAGCCCGGTGCCGGTCAGTGCAGGTGTGCGGTAGCCCGGCACGTAGGAAACCCATTCGAGGTCGAGGTCACGCACCGCCTCCACAGCGATCAGCCAGTTGCGGATTTCCGAGCTGCCCGCCTGGAGCTGGCGTGGGTCCAGCGACGCCAGGAACGTGGTGTCCTTCCTGCGGATGGCGTCGATGATGGCGGTATCCAGCTCGGCATCCACCACGAAGTGGCTCAGGCCGCCAGAGGCCAGCACACCCACGCGCAGATCTTCGGGATAGGCCGCGATCAGCTGGTGCAGCGCGGCGCCGAGCTGGATGCAGCGGCGCGGCGTGGGCTGGTTGGGCGGATCGAAGGTGTTGACGATGACCGGCACCACCGGCAGGTCCAGCCCCTGCAGGTAGCGCCTGTGGATGAACGAGAACGCATGGCCCTCGAACTGGCCGCGCTCCAGCCCGTCCATGGCGGTGATGTCGAAATTGCGGTCGCACAGCTCGCGGATCAGCCAGCGGCCCATAGCGGCGTTGACCGGGTAGTCGCGGTCGGCATCGGGCTCCTGGCGGGCCATGCGGGCCTTCTTGTACCAGCCGTCGGACGGACTCAAGTCGCGCTTCGCATTGCGGATGGTCTCACCGTAGTAGATGGCGAAGGCAGGGTTGTTGGTGGTGCGGAACAGCTCGGTCTGGTCATCGCCCACCACCAGCAGCACATCAAGCCGGGCGGCACGGATCCGCTCGCGCAGCTCGTCCATGGCCGCTTCGGCCTGGTCGTAGCGCTCGCCCATGCGCTCGGGGGTCACCATTGGCTCGGCATCGGGCGGAGCTACGGCCAGCAGCGCCTCGTAGGTGGTCGGGTTGCCGGCCCGGTCGAAATAGTGCGGATTCTTCGGGTCGACCTGGCGAAAGCCGTGTTGCCAGTCTTCACGCTGGCAAGCCAGCATGATGCTGTGGGAAGAGCCGAAAGCGGCGACGAGTCTTGCCATGGGTATGTCCTTGTCAAATGACGTATGCGGCGCGCAGCTCGGCGACTTGGGCTGCGCTGTAGCCCAACTCGCGCAGGATGTCGTTGGTGTCGGCACCCTGCTCCGGGGCGGGCTGCGGCGGCTGCTCGCGGGGATAGCGAGATAACCGCATTGGCTGGCCCACCAGCGCCACCTCACCCAGCTCGGCGTGATGCATCGGCCACGCCACGCCAAGGTGCTGCACTTGCGGGTCGGCGAACACCTGGTCGACACGGTGGATGGGGCCGCACGGCACGCCGGCCTTGAGCAGCCGCTCGGTCCATTCCGCTGTGGTGCGCGCGCTCAGCGCGGTTTGGATGGCCGCGTTGACTTTGTCGCGGTTCTGCACGCGCTCCGGATCGGAACCCATGCCGGGTTCGTCGATCAGGTGCGGCACCTCCAGTGCCTCGCACAGCCGCGTCCACATGGTCTGCCCGATCGCTGCGATGTTGAGGTAACCGTCCTTGGTCGCGAACACGCCGGTCGGCACGGTCAGGGGATGCTCGTTGCCGCTCTGCACCGGGACCTTCTTGTCGACCAGCCATTGCGCGGCCTGGAAGTCGAGCATGGCAATCTGTGCTTCCAGCAATGAGGTCTGCACCCACTGGCCCTCACCTGATGCTTCGCGCTCCAGCAGTGCCGTGAGGATGCCCATTGCGCAGAAGTGCCCCGCGCACAGATCGGCAATCGGTATGCCAACCCGCATCGGTCCCTCCCCTGGCTTACCGGTCACGCTCATCAGGCCACCCATGCCCTGGGCAATCGAGTCGAAGCCCGGCCAGCGTGCATAGGGACCATCCTGCCCAAAGCCGGAGATGCTGGCATAAACCAGGCGCGGGTTGATCTCGCGCAGCGCCTCGGGGCCGATACCCAGGCGGTCCTTGACGTCGGGACGGAAGTTCTCGATGAACACATCGGCGCGCCGGACCAGCTCGTGGAGGATCGTGAGCCCCTCGGGCGACTTCATATTGAGGGTCAGGCTTTCCTTGTTGCGATGCAGGTTTTCGTAGTCGGCACGGTTGTGATCGCGCCCGCCGATCATGTCGTCGCCACCTGGGGTGCCGGGTGGGATCTCAAGCTTGATCACGCGCGCGCCCATATCCGCGAACAGCCGCACGGCGGTCGGGCCGGCACGCACACGCGAGGCGTCGATAATGGTGAACCGGGACAACGCACCCTTGCGCTCAGACTTGTCCTGCATGGATATCTCCTTCATGGACGCTTCTCTCAGGCAGCGGTGAACATGGGAACGGCGTGTCCGCCTTCGCTTGGCTTGAACACCACCTTGACGCGCTGGCCGATGGTGACAAGCGCAGGATCGCAATCGACCAGGTTGCTCATCAGCGTGACGCCTTCATCCAGGGTCACGAAGGCCAGCGTGTAGGCTGCTTCGCCGCGGCCCATGGTGCTGAACGAATACACCGTGCCGGTGCCGGCCGCGCCGGTCCATTCGGTCCGGTCGCTCAGGCAGTGGGGGCAGATGTCCCGCGGGTAGAAATGCGTCTCGCCGCAGTCGGCGCAGGTCTTGACCAGCAGACGGCCTTCGTCGGCAGCGTTCCAGAACGGCAGGCTCTCGGGTAACGCCCGCGGCGCCGGGATCTTGCGCGGACCGGATGGCGCAGCTGGCGCCGTAGCGAACTTGGCAGCCGGCGTGGCCTGGGATGTGTTCATCATCTTCATACCCTTTCCAAAATGAGCGTCGCAGCGGTATGGCGCGAGGCGAGCGCACCGCCAATACCACTGGCAATCGCCAGGTCGCAGTTCTTCACCTGCACGGCGGGATGCGCCTCGCCGCGCAATTGCCGCACCGCTTCGATTACTTTGGTGACGCCGCCCCGGTTGGCCGGGTGGTTGTTGCACAGTCCGCCACCATCCGTATTGAAGGGAAGCCGCCCCACGCCGGAAATCAGTCCGCCATCCGCGACGAACTTGCCGCCCTCGCCCTTCTTGCAAAATCCCAGGTCTTCAAGCTGCATCAGCACCGTGATGGTGAAACTGTCGTAAAGGGAGGCGTACTTGATGTCGGCGGGCGTGACGCCGGCTTCGGCAAACGCAGCGGGGCCCGACCAGGCGGCGGCCGACCATGTCAGGTCGATCTTGCCGCCCATCCCATGCTTGGGCGCCTCGCCGGTGCCGCGCACCTTGACCAGCGGGCGCTTGAGCTGCTTCGCGATCTCAGGCCGCGCCACGATCAAGGCGCCGCCGCCATCGCTCATCACACAGCAATCGAGCCGGTGCAGCGGGTCCGAGATCATCGGCGAGTTCACTACGTCTTCCACCGTCACCACGTTGCGCAGCATGGCGTGCGGGTTGTGCTGGGCATGATGGGACGCCGCCACCTTAATCCACGCCAATTGCTCGCTGGTGGTATTGAACTCGTACATATGGCGCTTGGCGACCATGCCATAGAGGTTCTGCGTGGCCGGGCCGAAGGGCAGCTCGAAGGCAAGCTCCGGCGCGTCGGGATCGGGCGCTTTCAACGAGAGCGCGGCACCGGCGGCACGTGGCCTGCCAGCCAGCGTGATCAGCGCCACGTTGCAGCGGCCGGCCGCGATGGCTTGCGCCGCGTGCGCAACATGCAGGATGGGCGCTGAGCCACCGCACTCAGTGGAGTCGACGTGCCGCACGTTGAGCCCCAGGTACTCGACCATGGTCGTGGTGCCAAGGCCTGGCGCATCGCCAGCGCAGAAATAGCCATCGATGTCGCTCTTGCTCAGGCCGGCATCTTCCAGCGCGCCCTTGGCGACGTCCGCGTGCAGCCGTACAACCGACAGGTCGTCGGCCTTGCGGGTGGGATGCTCGTATGCCCCCACGATATATGCGCTTCCGTTCAGACTCATGGCGTTCTTCTAATTTCGGTGAGATAGCAGCCGCGGGATGCGTTCACTGCTCGGGGGTGAAGCCGCTGGCCTTGATCACCGGCCCCCAGTAGGCCAGTTCCTTGCGCTGGAGCTGGTCGAGCTCGGCGGCCGGGCGGAAATCCGCGTTCAAGGAGGTTTTGCGCAGCATGCTGCGAACCTCTGGCATGGCCAGCACCTGTTTAAGGGCGTCCTGCATGCGCTCAATCTCGGCCTTGGGCGTTTTGCCCGGCGCCCACACGCCGGCCCAGGCGTCGCCCGACGCAACGTTGACGCCCTGCTCCATGACAGTCGGCACATCCGGCATCACGGGTGAGCGCTTGTCGCCGAACACGCCGATCACCCTGACCTGGCCGCTGCTCTGGTGCTGTGCGATGTCGCCCGCGGTCATCACCGCAGCCGGGAGCTGGCCACCGAGCAGGTCCGTGGCCAAGGGACCGTTACCGCGATACGGCACGACGTTGAGTTGCACCCCGGCCGCCTTGCCGAACTGCAATCCGGTGAAGTGGGTCTGGCCACCGAGCCCCGCCGAGCCGAACACGCCCTCCTTCGGATGGCTTTTGACCCAGTCCACGTACTCCTTGACATTGGTGGCGCCGGTTCGGGTGCTGACGGCCAGCGCCAACGGATAGGACACCACCACTGCCACCGGCGCCAGGTCTTTGAGCAGGTCGTACCGGAGCACCGACAGTGGATAGAGCAGGCTAGGGAAGATGCTGGTTGCGTTGGGCGCGACCATATACGTAAGCCCGTCCGGCGCACTATTCTTAAGCACCTCGGTGGCCATCCGGCCACCGGCGCCCGGCCTGTTCTCGACGATCACCGTCTGGCCCAGCACACTGTGCAGTTTGTCGGCGAGCACGCGTGCCACGGTGTCCGTCGAGCCGCCGGGCGCGAAGCCCACCAGCAGACGAATGGGAAGCTTGCTCTGGGCCTGGGCACAAAACGCCAAACCCAAGGCCGCCACGCAGAATGTAGTCTTGATGGATCGGATGAAAGCCATGACTTGTCTCCTGTCTGTCGTTTTTTCGCGAAGCGCTCGGCTCTACGGCCGTTGCGCAAACCTTTGCAAATGATGCGACGCGTCGCCGAAGAGCTGGTTGATGACCAGCAGCCGCTTGGCGTAGTGGCCAGCGCGGCATTCGTCGGTCATGCCCATCGCACCGTGCAGCTGGATCGCCCATTGGCCCACCTGGCGCCCGGCCTGGCCGATCACGACCTTGGCGGCAGACACCAGCCGGCGCCGCTGCGCAGGGTCGTCGGCATCCACGGCCATGGCGGCGGCACAAGCCATCGATTTGCTCTGTTCGAGCGCGATCAGCATGTCGGCCACTCGGTGCTGGAGCACCTGGAACTTGGCCAGCGTCGTGCCGAACTGCTTGCGCGTCTTCAGGTGCTCGGCAGTGAGATCGATCAGCGCTTCCAGCGCGCCGGCCGCTTCGGCGCACAACACGGCGCTGGCGCGGTCGATGGCGGCTTCGATCAGCGGCGACGCGCGGCCAGCCTCGCCAAGAATGGCATCGCTGTCGACCTGCACGCCATCCAGCACGATATGAGCGGCATGGCGGCCATCCAGCGTGGCGAAACCATGCACCGCTACGCCGGGCGTCTTCGCGTCGACCAGGAATAGCGTCAGTCCGTCATCATCAGCAACGTCTCCCGCAGTACGCGCAATCACGATGAATGCGTCGGCGTCGCCGCCTTCGAGCACCAGCGTCTTGCGGCCCTCGATGCGCCAGCCATCGGCGCTCGCCTGGGCCCGGGTGCGCACCCGGGACAAGCTATAGCGCGAGTCGGCCTCACTGGCGGCAAGCGCCAGCTTGCACCTGCCGGATGCCACCTCCGGCAGCCATCGGCCGCGCTGCCGCGCCGTCCCCGCCTGGTCCAGCAACTGCCCGGCCAGCACGACGCTCGACAGCCAGGCACCGCCGCCGAGGCACCGCCCCAATTCCTGCGCCACCAGCATCAGTTCAACCGTGCCCTGGCCGCTGCCGCCAAATTCGCTGTCGAAAGGCAGGCCCAGCAGGCCCAGCTCCGCCATGCTGGCCCAGCGCTGGGCGCCGAGCTCCGGCGCTTCCGGATTGCCGCGCAGGTGCGCGGGGTATTCGCCATCGCAAAAACGGCGCACCGCGTCTTGCAAGGCAATATGTTCATCGGTATACGAGAAATCCATGGTCCGGTTCTGGTTCAGGCCGCGAGAAAGGCCTTGCTGATAAGGTTGCGCTGCACTTCGTTGACGCCGCCATAGATGGACAGCTTGCGCGAATCGAGATAATTCGCCGCCAGTGCCGCCAGCGAGGGCGGACTGGCTGCATCGGTCGCCGTGCTCTGCACGTAGCCGGCCGCACCCAGCAGCGCCGCTTCGTCAAAGGGCACCGCATGCGGCCCCGCCACTTCAACCAGCAGCTCATAGATTGCCTGGCGCAGTTCGGTGCCGCGCACCTTCAGCATCGATGCTTCCACACTGGGCACCCGGCTGCGCTGGTTGGCCCCGAGCATGCGTAGCGCGGTGTACTCCAGCGCCATCAACTCGATCTCGAACTGCGCGAGACGGGACTGCAGCAGCGGGTCGTCGCCCAGGCCCTGCTCATCGGCGAGTGCTCGAGCGCGCGCAAGCTGCTGCTTGCACGACCCGATACCGGCGATACCGGTGCGCTCGTGGCCGAGCAAGTATTTGCCGTAGGACCAGCCTTTGTTGATTTCGCCCACCAGGTTCTCGACCGGTACCCGCACATTGTCAAGATAGCACTCATTGAGGTCGGTGCCGCCTTCAAGCATGCGGATCGGCCTCACTTCCACGCCGGGCGAAGCCATGTCGATCAGCACGAATGAGATGCCCTCTTGCGGCTTGGCTGCATTCGGGTCGGTGCGCACCAGCGCGAACATCATCGAGCACCAGTGGGCGTATGAGGTCCAGACCTTGTGGCCGTTGACGATGAAATGCCTGCCGTCGGGCTCCAGCACCGCCGTGGTACGCACCGCCGCCAGGTCCGAGCCCGCACCCGGCTCCGAGAAGCCCTGGGCCCACCAGGTATTGCTGTGGCGGATGTCCGGCAGGTATTTGGCTTTCTGTTCCGGCGTACCGAATGCAATCAGCACCGGTCCCAGCATCTGGATGCCGCTGGCGATGATGCGCGGCGCACCGCCGAGCAGCGTCTCCTCATCGAAGATATAACGCTGCAAGTGACTCCAGCCAGGGCCACCGTGCTCGACAGGCCAGCCAGGCGTGATCCAGCCGCGCGCCTCGAGAATGCGGAACCAGGTCACATAGTCGGCGTGCTCAAGCCGCAGCCCGAGCTCCACCTTGCGCTTGATGTCGGCCGGGAGCCGGGCCTTGACGAAGGCGCGGACTTCCTGCCGAAAGGCTTCGTCAGCGGCGGAAAATTCTAGTTGCATGGAGGTTCCTCAGGCAGCGGGGTTGCAGACCACGAGCGCATCGAGCGCCAGCACGCGATCCGGATAGGCAACCAGCGGATTAATGTCGATCTCGGTAATCTGGGGAGTGGCCCGCATCTGCTCGCCGACCAGCGCCACCACGCGCGCCACTGCCGGCACGTCCACCGCAGCCGCGCCGCGCATACCCTTTAGCAAGGACGCGGCTTTCAGGCGTCCGAGTTCCACCACGATGTCGGCCTGGGCCATGTCGGCGGGGATCAGGCGCACATCCTTCAAGGCTTCGATCCATACTCCGCCCAGCCCGACCAACACGACGGGTCCCCAGTCGGCGTCGCGCTTGGCGCCCACCACGAGTTCCAGTCCGCGCGCGCCCATCGCCTCGACCAGCACACCATCGAGCTGCAAATCGGGCCTGTGCGATGACACGTTCGCGTGCAGTGCCTGCCAACCTGCCCGCAATGCCGCCTCGTCAGCCAGGCCGACGATCACACCGCCGACATCACTCTTGTGCGGTAGCGCGCTGGCTTGCGCCTTGATCACGACCGGGTAGCCGATCCGCGCAGCGATGCGCGCCGCCTCGTCGGCGCTGCGCGCGAGCGCCCCCTCGGGCACCGCGATGCCCGCGGCCGCCAGCCAGGCCTTGCCCTGGTATTCGGCAAACACACCGGACGGCGGTATGGGAGCCGGCAGCGGCAACGCACGCGCCGCACCCTGGCTGGCACGCGCGGCACGCTGCAAGGCCTCGCCGTAAGCCGCCACGCGCGCCAAGGCGCGCAACGCCCGGTCAGGCGAGCGGAAGAAAGGCACGCCGCTGGCGCGGATCGCATCCACGAAGAACGGCTCGATCGGGCCATTGTCGCCGGTGATTACCAGTACCGCCGGCTTGGTTGCCTGTGCAATGGCCGGCAGGATATGCTCGGCTTTATCACGCTGCGCCACCTCCGGGCCGGCCGGGATGCTCAACACAAGGCTGCCGATGTGCTCGTCGGCCAGCATGGCGAACAGGATCTCGCCGATCAGCCCAGGCTGCCGTACGCCGATCGTGGTGTAGTCCAGCGGGTTTTCGGCTACCGCATAGCCCGGCAGCATCCCGGTGAGGCGCTGCGTCGTTGCTGCAGTCAAGGCGGGCAGTTCCAGGCCAAGCCCGTCGCAGAAGTCCAGCGCAATATTCTTCATTGCGCCGGACCCGGTCATAAAAGCCGGCCCGCCGCTGGGCGGAACCGGGAAACGCAGCAAGATTGCCGCTGCGTCAAAGAGCTCATCCAGGGAATCCACCAGTACCACCGCCTCCCGCGCCAGTGCCACGGAGGCGGTGGCATGATCGCCGGCAAGCGCGCCGGTGTGAGACTGGGCCGCCTCGCGCGCCCTTGCGCTCTTGCCCGGCATCAGCATCACAATGGGCTTGCCGACGGCGCGTGCTTGGCGCGCCAGTTGCAAAAAGAGCCGCGGCCGGCGCACTTGCTCCGCATAGACCGCGATGACTCGCGTCTGTGGATCGGCGATGTAGTGCGCCAGCACGTCCTCGATACCGACCGAAGCCTCATTGCCGGTCGACACGGTTGCGGTCAGCGGCAGGCCGCGGCCAATCACGGCATCGCGCAGGTTGGCAGCCATGGCGCCGCTTTGCGCAACCACGCCGATGCCCGGGCGCCCGTCGCACGGATAGGGTTTTACCGGCTCAAAGGTGACCGGCACGCCGGCCTCGAAGTTAGTGAAACCCATGCAGTTGGGTCCCAGCAGCAGCATCCCGGCATCACGCGCCACCGCGGCAAGCGCCTCCTCCCTGGCCCGGCCTTCCTCGCCCGCTTCGGCATAGCCGGAGGCAAACAGCACTGCGGCATGCGTGTGCCGGGCGGCCAGTCCACGCACTGCCTCGAGCACGCCGGCCTCCGGAATCGCCAGCACGGCCAGATCGATCCCCTCGGGCAACTCCCCCACCGTCTTCACGCAATCCCGGCCGTTGATCTCGCTGCTGCTGCGGCTGACCAGGTGGATGGCGCCCGCATAGCCGAAGCGTTCCAGATTGGCCAACACAAAACCGCCGAAGGAACGCGGGTCTGCGGACGCGCCGATGATGGCGATCGATTGCGGCTTGAGGATACGGTCTACCGGCATGGCGGCGAGACCGGAACGATCGCTGACTGATGCTGGACTGCGCATGGAAATAGGGCCTTTTGAGATGGAGTTCCGGCCGTGACCAGGAAGGTCTCAACCGCGGTGTTTGATCATTGTGGCATACCACAATGCTGTTTTCAATACACCAGAAGCAACTATTGAAATCAAGGCCTCAGTGGTTTCCCTGAGTGAATCTGGCTCGTCGTGGTGCCCGGCTCAGCAGTCACTACTTGAATTCAATCGATCTGGGCACCGATCCCGCAACATCGCGAATACCTTTATTTACAAGGCATTTCCGGAAGAACCAGGATGGCTGCAGACGGCTTCGCAAGTGCCGGCCGCATCTCGTTTCAGTGCTGTTTCCGACCGGTAACGCCACAACAATCGCTCGTTTCCCCGCGATACACGAAATATTCTGTTTGCATACCAGAATTCTGTTGTTGTATATTTTCAGCAACCCCGGCGTGATGGCCGGCCTTGGTCCCCAATGCAAACCGTTTGATGACTTCAACCTCCGTTCGCACTCGCCCCCTCTCCAGTGAGGGAATGGCCTTGCCCGCGGCAGCCGATCCAGAGCCGCGCGCGGGCCTCGCCAAGGACATTCTCGCCACCCTGGAGGAGGAAATCGAACAGGGCATCCTGCCGCCTGGCTGTGCGCTGGATGAGCGAGCGCTGGCGGTCCGCTTCAACGTGTCGCGCACGCCTGTCCGCGAAGCCTTGCAGCAGCTTGCGGCACGCGAACTGGTCAACATCGCGCCGCGCCAGTGCGCAATCGTGGCGCGGCTTTCAATCAGCAAGGTGCGGGCAATGCTCGAATACGTGGGGGAACTTGAGTCGCTGTGCGCCAGGCTCGCCGCCCGGCGCGGCGACGAAAGCCTGCACGCCGCGCTCGATGCGGGCATTCACCACTGCCGGCAAGCCGCGCAGACAGGCAGCCAGCAAGCCTATGCGGCGGCCAATGCCCTGTTCCACGAGGCGATTTACACAGGCTGCCGCAATACGTATCTGGCCGAGCATATCCGTCAGGCACGCAGGCGCTTGCAGCGCTACCGCACCCAGGATTTCCTGAATAGCAGCCAGGTCGCCAAGTCTTTGAGCGACCACCAGAAGATCGCGCGCGCCATCCAGGCCGGCGACGAACCGCAGGCAGGCGCCGCGATGCTGTTGCATGTGCCCGCCGGCACCACCGGCTTTTCCGAGTTCCTGGCCACTGTGCCGATGAACTTCTTCGCAGGCGCAACCAGCACCGAAACTCCCTGACAGAGGCATTCCATGACACGTAGGCTCCGCTCGCTCAATGTCCCCGGCCTGGCGCATAACGCGCCGATCCCGGTCGGCGCTCGCGTGGGCAACATCATCTGCTCCTCGGCGATCGCCGGGAAGGATCCCGACACCGGCAGACTTCCGGCAGATGCCGCTGCGCAGGCGGAACTGGCTTTTTCGAACCTGCAGCGGCTGCTTGAAGTCGGGGGCGCGACCCTCGCCAACCTGGTCAAGCTCACCGTCTACGTGAAAGACAACAGCGTGCGCGAGGCGATCAACGGTCAATGGCTGCACCATTTCCCGGACCCCCTCGACCGTCCCGCGCGGCACATCGTCGTACACGACCTCCAGCACGGCATGTTGCTACAACTTGAATGCATGGCCGTTGTGGCCAGCGAAACCAAAGGCTGAACCTCATGATCATCGATTCCCACGCGCATATCGTCATGCCTCCCGAAAGCTTCCGCTACATGGCGGAGCTGGTAGGAGGCCGTGCCAACCCGTCAACCACGCCAAAGGTTCCGGACGCTTCCGTGCGCAAGGTGGCCGAAGAACTGGTTCAGAGCATGGACAACGTCGGCACCGACGTGCAGTTCATCTCGCCGCGCCCCTACCTGCAGATGCACTCGGTCAAGCCCGGCCGCGTGACCGAGTTGTGGTCGCGTCATTGCAACGACCTGATCGCACGCTTCGTGGCGCTGTTCCCGGACCGTTTCCGCGGTGTCGCGGGATTGCCCCAATACATGAACGAATCGCCGGCGCTGCGCGCAGTGCCTGAGCTGGAACGCTGCGTCAAGGAACTCGGCTTTGTCGGCTGCCTGATCAACCCCGACCCGACCGAAGGCGAAGGCCCCACGCCCCCCGGCCTGGGCGATCCGTTCTGGTATCCGCTCTACGATGCCATGACCCAACTCGACGTACCGGGCCTGATCCACTCGGCCGGCAGCTGCAGCGCGCGCGAGTCCTATACCCTGAAGTTCATCAACGAAGAGAGCATTGCCATCGTCTCGCTGCTGGGCTCCAAGGTCTTCGACACATACCCGGGCCTGAAGATCGTCGTGGCACATGGCGGCGGCGCGATTCCCTACCAGATGGGACGTTTTCGCTCATGGTCGGTCCGCAAGGGCGATACGGTGAGCTTCGACGAACAGCTCAAGCGCTTGTACTTCGACACCTGCAACTATTCCAAGGAAGCCATCGAGCTGCTGCTCAAGGTGGCCGGCACCGACAACGTGCTGTTCGGCACGGAAAAGCCCGGCACCGGCAGCGCGCGCGACCCGGTTTCCGGGCGCGACTACGACGACATGAAGCCGGTGATCGAGAGCATTGACTGGCTCAGCGAGCAACAGCGCAGGAACATCTTCGAGTGCAATTGCACCCGCGTCTATTCGCGCGCTTTCCGCAAAGACGAGGAGTGCTGATCATGGCCATGACCCACGAAGACAACGAACTGCTCACCCGCGTGGAAAACAGCGCGCCGATGGGCGAGATGATTCGCCAGCACTACTGGATCCCGGCTGTACCCTCGGCCAAGCTGGTGGCGGACGGCGCACCGGTGCGCGTGCGGCTGCTGGGCACCAACTACGTGGCGTTTCGCGCCACCGATGGTCATGTTGGCGTGCTCGACGAGCAGTGCCCGCACCGCAAGGCTTCCCTGCTGATGGGCCGCAACGAAGACAACGGCCTGCGTTGCATCTTTCACGGCTGGAAGCTCAATACCGGCGGCGACGTCATCGAAGCGCCGAACCACATGGGCGATCAGTCGCAGTTCTGCAAGCATGTGCGCGTCAACCGCTATGGCGTGGAGGAACGCGGCGGCATTGTCTGGGTGTGGCTGGGAAAAGGCGAACAGCCGCCCAAATTTCCCGACCTGCCGTTCACCCGCCTGCCGGAAGACCAGCGCTCGGTCACCAGCCAGGAAGTGCCGACCAACTGGGTGCAGGGCGTGGAAGCCTCGATGGACTCCTCACACGTCGGCGTGCTGCATGAATCCACCACGCAGATTACTGCCGGCGCAGGCAACGAACGCCTGCACATGACCCAAGCGCTGGCACCGCGGCTTGAGTTCGAAGACATGCCATATGGTTACCGCTACGCAGCCATTCGTGCCCTGCCTGACGACAAGTTCTATGCACGCGTCAATAACTTCGTCATGCCGTGGTACGGCATCATCTGCGCCCCTGATGCTAAAGGCCCCGGCACGGTGTTCTTCTCCACGCCGGTGGACGACGTCACGCACCGCGCGTGGTTCGTGCATTTCAACCCGCACCGGCCGCTAGGCATGACCGTGATGTCCGCCACCCCAGACGTGTGGGGGTTCCCGCCGCTCCCGCCAGGAGGGCCCGAGAACAACTGGGGCCAGAACCGCGAACTGATGAAGCGCGGCCATGCCACCGGTTTCCCGCAACACTTGGGCACCGAGGACTTCGCCATGTTTATCGGCCAGGGGCCCATCGTCGACCGCACCACCGAACAGCTCTGCTCGGCCGATGGTGCGGTGCTGCGCGTGCGGCAGGCCCTGCTCAAATCCGTGCGTGAGTTCACGGCGGGCAAGACGCCTACGCTGGCCGACAACCCAGATCTCGACTACGCCAAGGCGACCTCCGTAGGTGGCATGCTGCCGGCAGGCAGCGACTGGCGCGCGCTGACGCAAACGCCCTGAACCATCCGCACCGCCACCAAAAAAAGATACGGAGACAAGCATGACAAACTACCGCCGACGCCGGCTGCTGCTGGCGGCGTGCGCGAGCCTCGCCGCGCCTGCCGCAACGTACGCCGGCATGCAGGGAAAGCCGGTGATCCGCATCCTGCTTGGGCTGCCGCCCGGCGGCGGCACCGATGCGATTGCCCGTTACTTTGCCGACTGGCTGCCGCAGATCCTGGAGCAGCCGGTCATCATCGAAAGCCATGTCGGCGTCGGCGGCCGTCTCGCCGCGGACGTGCTGATGGCGGCGAAGCCAGACGGCCTCACCTACATGATCGCACCTAACGCGACGCCAACCTTCCAGACACTGGTCTTCGGGCCGCAACTCAGGTGGAAGCTCTGGCGCGACTTTGCACCGGTTGCCGGCCTGGTCTCTTACCCATTGGGGATGGCGGTACAGATGGAGGCGGGCGTCAGCAATGCGCGCGAATACGTGGGTTGGGTCAGGCGACATCCTGACAACGCCGTCTTCGGCACGCCGGGACTGGGTGGCATGAACCACTTCCTCGGGATGCAGTTCGCCAGGGCGGCCGGCATCGCGCTGTCGGTGGCGCCCTACAAGGGCACCCCGCCGCTGATCAACGACCTGGTAGGCGGCCACGTACCCGCGGCCGTGACGCTGCTGGACGACATGCTCAAGTACCACCGCGCCGGCAAGGTGCGGATGATCGGCATTTTTAGCGCGAAGCGCTCGCCTCTGGCTCCGGATATTCCGACCATGGCCGAGCAAGGCATCAACGTGACTTCCGGCGACGGCTGGACCGCTATGTGGGCGCCCGCCGGAACCCCAGGGACCGAGCTGGAACGGATGCAGCAGGCGTTGCGCAAGATTCTGTCCATGCCGCAAACCACTGAGTTTCTGATGAAGCGCCTGGCGGTAGTGCCGGACTTTCTCGACGCACAGGACATGGCCCGCCGGCAGCGCGCGGAGCTGGCGACCTGGGAGCCCATCATCAAGTCCTCCGGCTTCAAGCCGGAATAGCTGATTTATCTGCAGGAATACGCCAATGCTTAGCATTGAAAAGAATCGTCAGCTGACCCAAGTGGGGCCAGACACGCCAATGGGCGAAGTGTTGAGGCGACACTGGCACCCGATCGCCGGCATCGACGAACTGGACCGCAACCCGATCAAACCGGTGCGCCTGATGGGTGAGGACCTGGTGCTCTACAAGGACCTGAGCGGCACCTACGGCCTGGTTGACCGGCATTGCGCGCACCGCCGCGCCGACCTGGCCTACGGCTACGTCGAGCAATGCGGACTGCGCTGTAACTACCACGGCTGGCAATACGACCAGCAGGGCCGCTGCGTAGATCAGCCCTTCGAGCAAATGGTCGATCCGCATTGCAGGCTGAAAGCGCGCGTGCGCCTCAAGGCCTACCAGGTCCAGGCCAAGGCGGGCATGCTATGGGCATATATGGGTCCACAGCCAGCGCCCCTGCTGCCGGATTGGGAGCCGTTCAGCTGGCGCAACGGCTTCATCCAGGTGGTCTTTGCCGAGGCTCCCTGCAACTGGCTGCAAGCACAGGAGAACTCAATCGATCCCGTGCACTTCGAATGGATGCACGCCAACTGGGGGCGGCGGCTGCGCGGCGATTCCGCAGGCTACGCGCCACGGCACCAGCGGCTCGATTTCGAGGAATTCGAGCACGGCTTTCTCTACAAACGCATCAGCGAAGACACGGACGAGCACCATCCACTTTGGACCATCGGCCGCGTCTGCCTGTGGCCCAACGGGTTCTTTCTTGGCGACCACTTCGAATGGCGTGTTCCCGTCGACGACGAGAACATGCTGAGCGTGACCTGGTCCTTCATCCGCGTGCCACGCGAGGCCGAGCCCTATGAGCAAGCCGTGATCCCTTCGTGGACCAGTCCGATCCGCGACGCGCGCACCGGCCGATGGATCTCAAGCCATGTCATTAACCAGGACATCATCGCCTGGGTCGGCCAGGGCCGTGTCACCGACCGCAGCCAGGAGAACCTCGGGGCCAGCGACCGCGGCATCGCCATGATCCGCCGCCGCCTGCTCGACGATATCGACGCCGTAGCGCAGGGCCGGGATCCCAAGGGGCTGATCCGCGATCCGCAGGCCAACCATCGCGTGATGCTGCCGTGCGACTCGCGCGCCTTCTTCCTGGAGGGCCTGGCGCTGGAGCAGTACGCCAGCCATCCGAAGTGGAACAAGCTCTTGTTCCACTTCATTTTTCACGCCGGCCAGCCAGACGAGGTCAAGCGCGCCTACGAGGCAGCCACAGGCGTGAAGCTCAAGGACCTTGACGTGGTCGAGATCTAGCCAGGGCCATCCGCCATGAATCCATGCAGGCCCACCCCCGGGAGACACCCATGAGCATTACCGAGACACTGCAAGTCAGGGTCAAATCCATTACCTGGGAAGCGGAAGGCATCCTTAGCTACGAACTCTGGCCGATAGCCCCGCACAAGGAGCTCCCGCCGTTCGAAGCCGGGGCGCACATCGATGTGCATCTCCCCAATGGCTTGATCCGCAACTATTCTCTGTTCAACTCGCCGCAGGAACGGCATCGCTACCTGATCGGCGTCAACAAGGACCCGCAGAGCCGCGGCGGCTCGCGCTATCTGCACGAAGTGCTACGCCCGGGCGACACCCTGACCGTCAGTGCGCCGCGCAATAACTTCCCGCTCGATGAAGGGGCCGCGTCGAGCGTCTTCATTGCCGGCGGCATCGGCATCACGCCGGTCCTCGGCATGATCCGCCGCCTGCAGACGCTGGGCCGGCCGTGGCGACTCTTCTACGCGGCACGCACACGCAAGAATGCCGCCTTCGTCGAGACCCTGCAGGCACTGCGGGACGATGCCGGGGCCACGCTCCAGCTCAGCTTCGACCGCGAGCCCGGCGGCGGCATGCTCGACATCTCCGCCATCACCGCCACGCTGCCGGCGGGCGCTCATGTCTACTGCTGCGGCCCGCTGCCCATGCTGGACGCCTTCGAGCAAGCCACCGCCGGCCTTCCGCCGGAGCGAGTGCACAGGGAATACTTCGCTGCGCGCGAGAGCGCCGCCAC
The DNA here is from genome assembly GCF_014170355.1 of Cupriavidus sp. UME77. Classification (NCBI taxonomy): domain Bacteria; kingdom Pseudomonadati; phylum Pseudomonadota; class Betaproteobacteria; order Burkholderiales; family Burkholderiaceae; genus Cupriavidus; species Cupriavidus sp. UME77. Next base: position 48,848 of record NZ_LZZU01000067.1, on the reverse strand, counting down.
CTCAGGCGGCTTCACCGTCGAACTGGCGCGCAGCGGCCGCAGCATCGAGGTAGCCAGCGGACAGACCATTCTCGACTGTCTGCTCAATGCCGGCATCGAGCCGCCCTACTCGTGCCAAGAAGGCATTTGCGGCACCTGCGAGGTACGCGTGCTCGCAGGGTTGCCGGACCACCGCGACCTGGTGCTCAGCGAAGCGGAAAAGGCATCGAATCAACGCATGATGATCTGCTGTTCAGGCGCGAAGGGCAGCAAGCTTGTGCTGGATCTCTAGTCCTGCAGAACCCACGAAACCCACGATTTCCCTACTCAACGGAATTACAAATATGAGAGCCGAACTCGTTACCTACAAACTCGATGGCCCGGTCGCACTGATCGGCCTGAATCGTCCCGATAAGCGCAACGCCATCAACGAAGAGGTGATTTGCGCCCTGCGCGATGCCGTGGTACGCGCCGGCGAGGAAGCCGACGTCGGCGTGCTGTTCGGACAAGGCAGCAACTTCTGCGCCGGCCTGGACCTGAAGGAAGCGCTTGCGCGTGCGGCCGGCGAGGCGCCGCGCCCGCGCAAGCGCCGGCGCCATTCATGGCATGAGGTGTTCGACATCATCGCCCGCGGCCCCATCCCGTTCGTTGCTGCGCTGCATGGCGCCGTGGTGGGCGGTGGCCTCGAACTGGCCACGGCGGCGCATATCCGCGTGGCGGACGAATCGGCGTTCTTCGGACTGCCCGAAGGCCAGCGCGGCATCTTTGTCGGCGGAGGCGGCACGGTCCGCGTGCAGCGGGTGGTCGGCTACACCGTCATGGCCGACATGATGCTGACCGGCCGCCTGCTAACAGCAGCCGAAGGCGAGCGCGAGCATATCGTGCGCTACGTTGTGCCGGCGGGTAAGGCGCTGGATAAGGCGCGTGAGCTGGCAGCGAAGATCGCGCAGAACACGCCCGACACCAACTGGCGCATCAGCAACGTATTGCCGCGCATCAACGACCTGTCGCACGACGACGGCCTGTTCATGGAGTACCTGAACTCCAACATGGCGCGCTCCCCGGAAACCGCCGAGCGCCTGCGGGAGTTTGTCGAAGGGCGGGCCAAGCCGCTCGTCGCCCCCGGAACCCAACTGGACTGAATATGACCATGACCGCTACGTCTCCTGACGACGACACCCGTGCACAGCCCGGCACACAAGCGCAGCGCGATGCCGCTGCAGCTCATATCCGCTTCGCCGAGGCTGAAGCGGCGAAGATTCCCGACATCCCTGCCAACTTGCCGCTGCGCCCGATCGGCAGCGTGGCCGTGATCGGCGCCGGAACCATGGGCGGCGGCATTGCTATGGCACTCGCCAACATCGGCATTCCGGTGACCCTGATCGACAGTGGCCAGGAAGCCCTGGATGGCGGCCTGCGCCGGGTGCGCGACAACTATGCCGGCAGCGTGTCGCGCGGTCGGCTGGAACGGTCTGAAATGGACCGGCGCATCGCCCTGATCAGCGGCTCGATCGACATGGCACAAGCAAGGCACGCAGACCTCGTGATTGAAGCCGTCTTCGAGGACCTGGCTCTCAAACAGCAGATATTCCGCCAGCTCGACACCATCGCCAAACCGGGGGCTATCCTCGCCACCAATACATCAGGACTTGACGTCAACGCTATCGCGGCCGTTACGCGAAGGCCTCAGGACGTGGTGGGTGCCCATTTCTTCAGCCCGGCGCATGTCATGCGCCTGCTGGAAGTCGTGCGCGCGCAGCGAACCGCCCCGGACGTCATCGCCACGCTGATGGATCTCGGCCAGCGCATGGGCAAGATCTCCGTGCTCGCGTGCATCTATCCCGGGTTTATCGGCAATGCGCTGTTCCGCAACTACACGCGCGAAGCCCATTTCCTGCTCGAAGAAGGCGCATTACCCCACGAGGTCGACCAGGCCTTGACGCGGTTCGGCTATGCCATGGGCATCTTCGCCGTGCACGACATGGCCGGCAACGATGTTGGCTACCAGACCCGCAAAGCCCAGATGGCGACGCGGCCCAATGACAGGCGCTGGAACGACCTGATCATGAAGCTGACGGAAATGGGTCGGCTAGGGCAAAAGAGTGGAGCCGGCTGGTACCGGTATGAGACAGGCAGCCGCACGCCGCTGCGCGATCCGGTGGTCGAAGACTTCATCGTTCACGAGTCGGCCCGGCTGGGGATCGCGCGCCAGCCGATTTCCGAGGAGGAAATCATCAAACGCTGCCTTTACGGCATGATCAACGAAGGCGCGAAACTCCTCGAGCAAGGCATCGCGCTGCGCCCAAGCGATATCGACATCGTCTACGTCACAGGCTATGGATTCCCGGCTCACCATGGCGGGCCAATGTACTACGCCGACCGCATCGGACTGGCCAAGGTCTATGCGGACATCAAGCGCTTCCACGAACAGCATGGCTTCTGGTGGCAGCCGGCTCCCCTGCTCGAGCGCCTGGCACGAGAGCACGGGCGTTTTGCTGACTACAAGAACGCACCTGAAAACAGGATGGCATGGCCGGCGCCATAGGCGCGCGGCGGGCAGGCCGTGGACCTGGCACTGATGGCTTGTTGCACCGCTTTATTGGGGACGCATCCGACCCGGGCTTCCGTCCGGGTCGCACGCCAAAGCGTGCACGCATTGCGTGCCCGGCTGCCGCGCCCCACCGCATTTCCTTGGCCTATCCTGTGCGTAAATCGATCGTTTCGTATTCACAAAACAACATTAACGTATACCACTAAGATCATTAAACATACCAATATGCGATTATGAAATCCGGCAGCATGAAATTGCCAATACGGAAACCTGAGCGCAACCCGGTTCAATACGGAGGAGAAGGTTCATGAAGAAAAGTATCGTCGGCGTTGGATGCGCCATCGCAAGCATGGCGGCATTTGCCCAGTCATCGGTCACCCTGTATGGGGTCGTTGATGCGAATATCGAGTACACCAATCACAACCTGGGCAGCAGTGCCAACGGCAATTCGAAGGTAGCGCTGAATTCGGGGGGGATGTCCCCGAGCCGCTGGGGCTTGCGTGGCGCCGAAGATCTCGGTGGCGGAAACAAAGCGATCTTTGCCCTGGAAAGTGGCTTCAACATCGACACAGGCACGTCCGGGCAGGGCGGCCTGCTGTTCGGACGCCAGGCATGGGTGGGGCTTGCCTCCGGCAACCACCAACTGACGCTCGGGCGGCAATACACGTCGCTCTTCCTGATCATGGCGAACTACTCGCCCACCGCATATGCCACGCTGTACGAGCCAGTGACGCAAATTGCCGGTGGGGCGCTGCGAGAAAACAATATGGTGAAGTACCATGGCAGTTTCGGCCCGCTGACGACAGAAGCGCACTGGAGCTTCGGTGAGCAACCGGGTTCGACGCAAGGCTCGGCCGGCTATGGCGCAGGCGTTGACTATTCGTTCGGATCAGGCGGCATCGGCATCGCTTACGACAATGTGAATGGCCCTGCGACCGGCGGCAACTACACGCGGGCCCAGAAGGCAGCGGTCGGCGTGCGTTACCAGATCACACCGAGTTTGCTCGCCCAGGCCGCCTACCGCTATGGGAAGAACGACGCGCCGGCTGCCGGGACGGTCGCGCGTGACGATATCTTCTGGCTCGGCCTGAACTACCAGGTAACGCAGGCATTGGTATTGACTGGCGTCGTGTACTACGACAACCTGCGCTCCCTGCGCACGGCAACCGGCAGCACAAACCCCAGCAACCCGTGGCAGCTCACGTTCGTTGCGGACTATTCCCTGTCCAAGCGCACTGACGTTTACCTGAGCACCGCATACACGAAAAACGCAGCACTGAACTTCGAGAACTTGAACGGTGCTATTGCTGCGTATCAGATCGCCGCCAATGAACACAATCAGATGGGGGTTGCCATCGGCATGCGGCACAAGTTCTGAGTGCGGTTGCGGCGCCGGCCCGGAGCGGCTTTCCCGCCTGTGCCCGCGCCCTGCGGGCACACGGAATCAACCAGCAGTGGCGCGACTCAGGCTGCGTCTGGCCCTGGGCTTGGCTTCGCCTTCCTCAGGAGTACCGCCCACCCTCGGCCGCTTGGTGCCGGATGTCGCAGCGGAAGGCGAACCGCCCTGCCCCACCTCGCTTTCGAGGTAGCTCGCCGGCAGCGTGGAGAGAAACTCGGAAAATCCTGTGGTTCCGACCGGCGCATGCTGGAGCATGGCATCATGCGCTGCAATTTCGTCGCCATGGAGAATCGCATCAGCCAGTTTCTGATGGTCCTGCAGTGCTTTCTGACGTTGCGCCGGCGTCAGGAAAATCTTCGGCCGATAGCGCTGCATCAGACGCCGGATGCCGTGAATCTGCTGGGCAAGGTATTCGTTGTGGCTGCCGGAATAGATCAGGTCATGGAACGTGGCATTGGCCTCGGCAAATCGTTTCCCATCGTTAACGTTGGACGCCTCGGCGCACTGCGCCATGCTCGCCTCGAGCAACGCCCGTTGCTCGTTGTCCATCCGCCGCGCCGCGAGCTTTGCCGCAACGGCCTCGAGCTCGCCGAGCAACTCTAGTGTTTCACGCAGTTGCGTGACCGACAGCCGCGACACGAAGACGCCGACACGGGGCGCAATGCGCACGAGACTCTGCGCCGCAAGCTGCTGCAAGGCCTCGCGCACCGGCGTACGGGATACACCAAAGCGCTCAGCCAGCGTGCGCTCGTCCAGCAGCGCCCCCGGCGGTAGCGTACCGCTCTCGATCTCGGCCTCGATGGCAGCCTTGATCTCGGCGGCCATGCTCTGTTTTGGTTGTAGCGTCATAGAGAGTATTGGTCAGCGAAAACAGCAGGAGATCTCATACTGCGCGAACCAGACAAGGCATCCAGCACGGTTCATGCATTCGAGAGAACAGATCCTCGTCTAAGTATACCAAATGTTACCGTTGGCATTCCAATCGTTGATATGTGCGTGTTGCATAGTGCTCCGCGCGCTCTATCTTGGTACCGCTCCTTCAACTGGTCGAGTTCCCAGTACCCTCGGCCATCCCCGGCGAGCTGCCGCGGTCACCACTACGTCCACCATCGTCGCGCCCCGCGCTCCGCACGCTCGACGGCTTTCGCTCTATCACTCCGACCGTGATCACCTTGGAGGGCTGCGCTCCCTCCCCTTCAATGCATGCCTTGATCGAGATTCGCATGGAGGTTCTCCAGTGGCGTCCATACGCAATGCTCTCCCTTCCCGCCGGATTTGCCCCCCTGCCTTTGGCCACTCCCCTTACCTGCCGGAGGACGACGCCGGGCACGCGGCCACGCACGAACGGCACCGGATCCGCGGGGAGCCCGACACGGTGGAACAAGCCCACACGAAGCAGGATGCGGTTCCGTTGGACTCAAGTACCGGCACTCCCGACAAAATCCACGTTCGTGAACGAATCCGTTATCCGGGGGCTTGCTGCGACAAAACCCAAAATATCCTCCGTTTTGGGGGAGCGATTTCCGGGCAATCGGCGCATCATTTTGGCACTCGCTCTCGGACACTTCGGGAAGGCATGGCCCCCGGGCCGGGACCGTCCCCGGGCCCAGATTCGATAGCCTCAGTTTTTTTGATATGACTCAACTCGCCTGCCTCTTTGCGTTCCAGTTGCTCTGGTTCATTCCGCTCCGGCGTATCCTTGCGCGCACGCAACTTCCCGAGGCGATTGCCTTCATTGCACTATTCCCGGTGTTAGGCCCGCTTGCCTGTGCATGGATTCTGGCAATACGCCCCTGGCCAATCCGTCAACGCGTGGCGGATTCATACCGATGAATGCGGGGGCAACGCCGATGGCCCCAAGGTCTGCCTCAGCATAAAAAGAAGCCACCCGAAGGTACAAGGCTATCGCTTAATGAGCTGCTTTCGCCGCAGGCGCAAGCTATTCACCGCATAGAATACGGTGAATAGCCCCTGATATTCACTGCAGGAAGGCGAGCGGGACGGTCACCTAGTACAGGCACGATCCAGGCACATGCCCATCGCGTGCGTGATCGGTACGGCACTGGATCGGTGCCACCGTGGGAAAAAGCCCACACGAAGCAGGATGCGGTTCCATTGGACTCAGGCGCCGGCACTCCCGACAAATACTCATGTCGTGAAGGAATCCGTTTTCCCCGACGCCCGACCAGCACGGTTTAGTTCAGCTAGGACGGCGGACGGATAGGACGACGTTCACCACATGAGATAAGACGCACGGGTTAGATTGTTGCATGGACGTCACACAGCATAGATGCCACCCTATGGACATTCCTTGAACGGGCAAAGCGGATGGAATAGAAAGAAGAACGACTCGCTTCGGCTCCTCGCAAAGTGCATATCTATCCCAGAGCCAATGACCCCCTTTGTCTGGGAGCGTTCTAAATATCGGACGTTCGCCGGTGACGGCGAGAATGGCTGGGTCCGGCTCGCCGCGGACCTGAGTGACCGCCCGCTGGCAAGTGCATAACGACCAGATCTGCTAATTTCTCTTCAAAATCAGACAGTTGGACACACCCGCGAGATGTATTTCCCCCTACGTCGCGCCTAGGAGCGCGCATGGCACAATTTACGCATGAAGACTTCCAAAACGCGGCACGTTACCTAAGCCGCACAACTCCGCGTTTTTGCATTGCAGAGTCCGAGACGACGCTGAACTCCCGACCCGGGACGCGACCAAATAGCCCCACCGCCCAGGCGTACCTAGCCAAGGAGCCGTGCGACTTTGTCGCCTTTTCTATACGAAGAACGGTTCGAGTTTGATACTCGCAGCGCGGGCGGGAACCAAGAACAGTCTCAACTCTTGACGCGGGAGTGAAACAAGCCGCCATCCATCGGACGAAGCCAGGTGGCACGCCGACGGCCATCGTCATCATTCAGTTACAAAGCACACTTCTACCTCGCAGCATCGGGTCGAATGCAGCATCTAGATTCCCGATCTACTCCCGACACGGCGAAGACAGACTGCAACACCACGTCCGCGGCACGCCCCCCTCCCCGTCTTCGCCCACCTGGCCAATGCTCGCCCCCCCCCCTCTGAGGGGTAGTCCGGCATCAGTGAGCCGCTACATTCAATCACTTAGCTGTAGTAGAGACAGATTTGTCCCCGACATATCTCGCTTTCGCTCGAGTGTGACGCCTCCCGGGCTGCCCGAGCATCGCAAGAGCAAGCAGTCATGCATCGCTTAGGATGTCGGATAACCAATCACATTAAACTCAAAGGGTCAATCTTGGCTTCCACTGTTGACACAATTATTAGCCATGCGCGGAATGCTCCAAAGGAGCCCATCCGACGTATGGCCAGGGACAATGTCTTTAAAGCGGTCGAAAAAGCCTTTGAGAAATTCAACATAGTCTTCCTCGACGGCGACGTCCTATCCGGAAAGACGGAATTTGCTGCAGAATATACTCGACGAAATGAGGGGAAAGCTGTTGCGGCTTTCTTGTCACCAGAGACGCCATTGTTCTACTCACAAGCCTTCGCCAGACAAACACTCGGCGAGCAGGTTCATATGCTTGTGAATAATTTCGTGCCATGCCCAGATTCTCACCAAATTGACGCGGCGCTCTTCTCCCAGCTGTTACTCCAATTGCAGCGCATTGCTAGAAAGCAACCGATCACTTTTGTGATTGACGGTTTGGCTGACAGCGATGAAGAGGATAAGCACGTAGCTTCCGAGGTACTTTCATTACTTCCCGTTGGGCAAAGTGAATTTCGGTTTCTTTTTACGGGGACGGCAAAGCTCTACTCCGAACTACGATTCGCGCGACGAGCTGACGCGGACAAAATTCATTTGCTCGCCGCAAGTCTCGAGGACACAAAGGACTATTTAAGAGAGTTGAATATCAGTGAAACTGACATTCATTCCCTATACCATTTTTGTGGCGGCAGTGTTGGCCTACTGGACAAGCTTCGCACCCTTCTTGTGGATGGGGCATCCGTGCAAGACCTCCTCACGGAAAGGAGAGCGTCTGTCGATAAAATTCTCGAACTTGAGTGGAGCTACCTCCCGGAAGAGGACGACTTGCTCCTCCTCCTTGCCTTTCTCGCCTGGTCGCAAGCACGACTCTCGACTCAATCTCTTGTAGAACTTACAGGGTTCACCCAAGAATATGTATCTGAGGCTTTGACTACTTGTAGGATGGTGAAGTCCGACGATGCCACTTCGACCTGGTCCATCCGATCAGATGTTCAGCGTCGCTTCATTATGGAGAAGCTAGAGGCACTAAAATCCAGAGTGGAGGACAAACTAATTGCCCGGCTCATTGGCAACGAGAACGACCCCGACGCAACGCTCAGTCTCCCATCCCAGCTCGTTACGGCAGGGCGTCATACGGAGACCTTAAAGCGGCTGACGCCTCGGCATTTCGAGAAACTTCTTGAAGCAGAGAACTCACTTCGGCCTCTAAAGAAGCATGCAGAATTTGGGCTGACGTCAGCGCGCCTGGAAGATGATATAGATGCCCAAATCCGATTTTCACTGATCCAATCTTCCATTAGTGGCGCCTCTATAGGTGGCGGTAGCTCACTTGAGGTCGAGGCACTCCTAGCCTTGGAGCATGACGACGAGGCGTCGGCGATTGCGTTGAGCACACCTGTCGCAGAAGAGCGTATTCAACGGATTGCGGCGGCTGCCGCATGCTTCGGCAAAAGAGGCAAGGCGATCCCCGGTCAGATTGGCCAGGTGCTTCGAGAGCAGCTGACAGACCTTGCGGGTGACTTGCCAGACACCGCCTTGACAAGCATAGCTTCCGACTTACTGTCCGTTGACATTGATTTGGCCCTGGATGTTGTAGCCAAGTTGCATCGTCGCAGGGTGGAAGCCAAACTGGCTTCGAAACGACGAAATGCCAGACAAACCATCGGCGATGGTGAAGCTATGGCCCAAGCAGGCGGGGACGAACAACAGCTTCTGGAGAACGCCGCCGAACTACGCCCCTTCTTCGAGGCAGCTTCGGCGCTAGTAAATAAACTCTCAGTTGGCGATGTCCTAGCAAAGATCGAACCGCTGGAGCAGAGCCACAAGTTGTTTCTGTTATCACGCTGGTTGGAACGTCATAAGACACATCCTGAGGCATCTCGAGTAGCGCTCGCGGCCATTTCCATCGCGCTCCATGATACCGCCCGCACCCCCCGTATCCGCGATTTCCGCGAGATCGCTGTAGTAGTGCCTCACATAGAGAATCGGCAGGATGCAATGGAAGTTGTTGATAAGTTGGAGGCACAAAGGCGAACGCTCACGTCAAATGGAACCACAGACGAATCCGTGAGACTGGAAATGCTACTCTTACGAGCGAGGGATCGGCACGGTGATTCTAGAGTCGAAGAATCCTTGATTGATCTATATTCATCAATTGGCACCGTAGGTGATATAGGAATTAGAACAGCTTGCTACGCGTGGATGCTTTATCACCTTGAGAATTTCCCAAGAAAAACGGAAATTGAAGAAAAAACATCCGTCAATAGCGAGACAACTCGTAGCCTGATTGAGGCTATCGATACTCTTCTCGAACAAACTGCAGACCACTATAGCTGCGCCAAAGACGCTATTAGAGCTGTATGTATGGCAGACCCAGCTAGAGCGATTGAGATCGCAACAAAGCTGAACACTGAGCAACGAAGAGAAGATGCCTACGTTTCAGTTGCAAATCACATAGTCGCAAACAATGATTACAGCAATAATGCTGGCGTAATATTCAAATGCGTTAACCTTATAAAAAGTGACAAGCGACGGGAGAACTTAATTGTTTACGTTCTTGAGAAAATATCGAATTCGCTAAGGCATCGCGGCGTTGCACCGGTCGACCCAGGTCTATTGAACCTATGGAAACAATCGAGATTCTCATACCGTCGAGTGCAGGCGGCAATATTGACGTATGAGGTCCATCGCCTTAGTTGTAGTGTGGCACCCACACTCGACCTTCTTTCGGAAGCGGAGCGCCTCTGGAACGATATTCACGTGAGTTGGCTGCGCACGGAAGTTGGCTTCTGGGTTGTAAAAGAAATTGCCCCTTTTGATCATGGACTGGCACGCGAGTGGCTCCATCGAGTGCGGGAGGAGTCGAGGCTTGGAAAATCCCCCTCTCTTGCGGGAAACAATCATCTCTTTCTCATGGCGGGGCTTGTTGGCAGGGCAGTTACGGGACTTATTCAAGTAGCGCCCAACGAATTCGATTCCGCGATTGCCAGATTGACGAAGTATGTTGAGGCCATCCCACTAGTCGATAATAGACTAAGCATTTGGTCACTCGTTGGCACATCGCTTTATTTTCAGAAACGACGGGATCTCAGCGAGAAAATTGTAAAAAACAAGATCGAGCCAATTCTTGGTCAAAATTACGAAAACAATGAGATAGTAAAGAACGCATTACTAGTAATCTCCGCACCTCTTTTGTACCTAAATCACGCAGCCGGTGCAAACTCTTTAATTGATAGGATAAAATCCAATACCACTCGGGATGAAGCCAGAGTAGCAATCTGCGAGACTATACTTCGAAAGCAATGTGTCTCTCTGCCTTTTCAGGAAAAAGAGCGAACAGAGTATTCACTAAACTACGCCGAGGCCACGGACATCGTCGCACTTCTTCGGCGGACCGAGAATGATGCGCACATATACAGCATTGTCACGCAGCTTTGCAATAGCTTAGCATCGAGAAAAAACAGAACCTCAATTCGAAGAAATCAAGTTGCGGATGTTCTCACAGATCTAGCCGCGATAGTTTCCGAACAACTCCCCGACAGTAACAACATCAAACACGATGGATACCTTATCGCCTCACAGGCACAGATCTATCGCTGCAGAATCTCCGAAGGAATGCTTACCGAAAAAGGGCACTGGCAGCAACTACTGGATCGCGCCGAAGCCATCTCTAACGGAGCTGATAGGGTAGTCGTAGTCAGTATTGTTGCCTCATGTGCCGGCGGCACTGGGCCGTTCGCGGATAACAAGTGGTTTGAGCGTGTGCGCAGGGACATACTCGCCATACCCTCCGACCGAGATCGTATCGACCGTTTTCGGTGGGTTGCAGAAATAATCGAATCCTTTGACAAATCGCTCTGCAGGCGCATCCTGCGAGAAGCGATGAATCTTTCGAATCACTTGGGCGACCTTGATGGTATCGGTGATTGTCGGCAGAAAATGCTCGATTTAGCGCACAACATCGATGCCGGTTTTTGTGGCGAGATGATAGATTTGCTAGACGGCGATGAAGCGAAAGCGGCAAAGAAGGATTTGAAGGATCATACTCGCCTCTTGGACCATCGAAAGGATGCCGCTTCGGACGTCTCTAAACTCGCTAGTGAAGATTTAAGCATAGAGGAACTGGCCGAAATTGCGTCAAGAAATCTTGCTGCTCTCAATGCGGACAGGCATATAGCCCAGCCCACGAAGGAATTCCTCCCGCTCGTGACGCAGATTCGTAGTGCACCTCTGCCGCAAGCGTATCCGATTTGGCAGTGGATCTTGGAGAACGGCATAAAGAAGGCCACGCAGCAGATTGGGCCGAAGGTGCTACCGCCACTGTATGAAACGTTCTGTAGTGCGGCGGACGTGACGCTAATGCTGGTAGGGCGCAGTGGATTGAGCGAACGATCGGCACCTCTCGGGCCCGTGGAAAGTATCGGGCCGGGTGATCGCGATCAGGTATTTGCTCGCTTACAGGAGTGGGCATCGTCCCGCGGCGGAAAGAAGATCCAGATTTCGGATCCATTCTTTGGGCCGGATGATCTCGATATTGTCAAGGCCATTGCAGAAGTCTGCCCGGATTCTGAGATCGAAATTCTCACAAGTCGCAAACAGATGCAGCAAAAGCTACGCGATGCATCTGCCGAGGACGCCTTCAAAGATGCATGGGAGCGTCTCTGTGAGGTACCGCCTCCGCCGACAGATATTATCGTGGTTGGATTTGGGGGGGACGGCGAGCATCCGATACACGATCGATGGATCGTCGGTGAGTCAAGCGGTTTGCGCTTGGGTACTTCGGCCAACTCACTTGGCCATTTGCGCGTCTCGGAGATGTCTGAGCTTGACCAGGCTCAGACGATCGAGCGCGGCCTCTTAATCGACAAAGTATTGAACAAGGGCACGCGTGATTGGCAGGGGCACAAACTCTCTCGGGTTCGGTTCAGCTTGTGAGATTCGAAAACTAATGGCGTATTGAAACCACAAAAGCGAGGGCGTGTGGTGCACCGTGGCGATGGTCAGTCACGGTGCTAGCCTGCATTGCGAAAACGCATAAGCATCCAGTCCAAATGTCCGCAGCACGACCTTCTCGACTGTAAGAAGCGCCAGAACGGCCTTGATCAACCGGCCGCCATCGGAGGCCACTACCCCCAACACACTACATCCCGGCACAGTAAATTCATGAAGCCGGTTGACGCAAAGTCATTGACACGTTCCGACTGTTCTGACCTCGTGCTAGCCACATCCGCATCCGATTCGTCGATTTTCGGCCTACTTGCCTCGTAGCCGTAGCAGTAGCAGTAGCAGTAGCAGTAGCAGTAGCAGTAGCAGTAGCAGTAGCAGTAGCAGTAGCAGTAGCAGTAGCTGCTCCTCATTCTCCCATGAAGTACTTGAAAAGCAGTTATGTGCTTCGCATTTTCTCTGACTGCCTTTCATAGGGAATTTTTGTCAAGTCCTGGGCTGCTCGGTCTTTGCGGTTCATAATGCGGCGAGACCACATTGGGGGCCGCAGCATGCAAATTCTTGGAACCATCCTTGAAAAACCAGTCGGCGCCACATTCGTTCGCGCCGACCTCCATATACATTGCTACGGTGGCTCCCACGACGTCACGGACCGCGGCATGACGCCGGAAGCGGTCGTGGCGACCGCGGTAAAGGAGAAGCTAACCCTTATTGCGATCGCAGACCATAACGAGATCTCGAGTGTTGAAAGAGCCTTGGCGGTCGCAATAGGTACGCCCCTGATCGTGATCCCGGCTATCGAGTTGTCGACTCTGCAAGGCCACCTTCTGTGCTACTTCAAGTCGCTTCAGCTTCTGAAGCGGTTTCACGGGCAGTTGTCTCTGCTCGACAGCGGGCTATCCACATGGCGATGTCAACAGTCGATGCTCGAATGTCTCAACTTAGTGCAGGCGCTAGGCGGATTCTGCTTGCTGGCGCACGTGGATGCTCCGTCGGGGTTCGAGCAGGAGGTTATCGGCGCGTCGCCGCACAAGGCCGACATCTTGTGCCATCCCGCTCTATTGGGCATAGAGCTAAAGAGCGCCTCGTCCGTGATCGCATATTCGGCCAGTGATCCGGCTCCCAACCGCACCCGGCTGGGCGAGGAGCGGATCAAGCGCCTCCAGCTTGGCTCGAAGCAGTATCTCGCGCGTGTCCTCAATTCGGATGCCCATTCCTTGGCGGCGCTGGGGCGCAACGCCGAAGCGCGCGCAAGGTCACCCGTTACAAGATGGACGACCCGAGCTTTGACGCTTTACGAATTGCACTCGAGGACGCCGACGCCAGAGTACGGATAGAGGACCTGGTTCCGTCTTCGATCCCGAGCGTGATCGGCCTCAGTATCGATGGCGGTTTCCTCTCCGGTCAGACTATCCAGTTCAGTCCGAACCTCAACTGCATCATCGGTGGCCGCGGCACGGGAAAATCAACAACCTTCGAGGCCGTCCGCTGCCTGATCGCCGACGGTGAAGAGAGAAACCAAGTAGTTGACTCTGAAGTCTGGCCAGAGGAGCTTTACTTGGTGTGGCGCGACAAGGCAGGTCAGGATCACAACCTGTTCCGACTCAAGAACGGCGAGATACAGAACTTGGACGATCCCGAGACCGGACCGGTCGATTTCGACATTGATTGCTTCGGCCAGGGTGAAGCAGCCAAGATCAGCGTGCAGGCCCAAAATAATCCATTGGCGTTTCTGCATTATCTGGATCGCTTCGTCGACGTCACGCAAGCGCTGGCGGAGGAACAGGCGGTCCGTGACGAGCTACTCAAACTACAGAGCGGAATCGAAGCTGCAGAGCAGAAAGTCCAGCTTATCCCGCAGCATCAACGCCTGCTCGCGACGACCAAGCAGCAACTTACTGCGCTACAGAAACCCGACGTGAAGGAACTGATCGCGTTGCAGCGCCAGCTGGCTACCGAGAAGGAAGTACGTATCCAGATTGTCGACATTTTGGCTCAGGCTAAGCGAGAGTCGGCCTCCCTTCCTTCGCGAGAAGCGGCGCAGGAGATTCGGGGCCTCGCCGAGCCCAAGCAGCTTGCGGTCGGTGGTGGCGAGTTCAAGGCAATCGTGTCCGGAGCGGAAATGCTCGAAGCCACTGTATCCACAGCCGAATCGAGTATCAAGGCCGGCCTCTCGACCTTCGAAGCAGAGGTTACGGCTCAGATGGCCGAATGGAAGACAAAGGAGATGGAGGCGCAGAAGAAGATTGACGCGAAAAGGCGAGAACTCGAGGCACTGAAAATCTCCTTCGACATGTCCTACATCGCCAAATTAGCCAAGGACGAAGCGACTCATCAGCAGAATGTGAAAAACCTCAATGCTTGGGTGCCGCATCTTGCGATGCTACGCAAGCAACGTGCTGACGCGCTGTTGGAGCGTTGGCGTGCTCGGGATAGAGTCGCCACATTGCGGAATGCCTTCGGCCGGGTGGCTTCAAGCACTTTGCGCGAAGCACGTTCGGACCTTAATGTGAGTCTAAAGTACGCCGAGAGCGCATATTCTCCAGAGGCGGTGGAGCTCATCGTTGATGCGATGGGGTGGCGAACGAACCAGCAACAGCGTGCGACATGGCTAGTGAAGGAACTCACTGTCCCGGTGCTTCTCGCGGCCGTCGCGAAGCAGGACGTTAAGCCTATCCTCGGCATCAAAACACCCGAGGGAGTGGACGTCTTCAAGCGCGATGAAGCTAAGTTGATTATCGAGCGCCTGGGGGTTCCAGCGGTTCAATACGCTTTGGAGCGAGTAGCACTTCACGATTTACCGCGATTGCAGGTCACGAAACGGGTTGTCGACGGTGAGGGCAACGAGCGGCACTTGAGAAAGGACTTCTCGAAGCTGTCGTTGGGCCAACAACAATCGGTGCTACTGGCGTTAATGCTTTCAGCCAACAGTGACCGCCCTCTCATCATCGATCAACCGGAGGACAACCTAGACGGAGAGTTCATCTACTCGACGCTCGTTCCGGTACTGCGTAGGGCGAAAGAGAGGCGCCAAGTGATCATCGTCACCCACAACGCCAACGTGGCGGTTCTGGGTGACGCAGAACAGATCGTCGTGATGAAGGCCGCCAACGACAGAGGCGAAATAGTCGCCCGTGGATCCATCGACCATCCTACGACGCGGGACGCGGCATGCGCCATTCTCGAAGGAGCCAAAGAAGCGTTCCTCCGGCGTGCCAAGATGTATTCGGTTACGTTGCGCTGACGGGTTCCTGCGACGCCCTTTCAACCGCGCTCGATCTCGTTGATTGGGCGTGGTCGCCTCAGAATTCGCGACACGCATCCGCACAGTCGAACTATCTTGCCACGGAAATATGTCGCGAGCGGCAGCATTAGTGAGCACGTCCCTTGACTTCCTAGGGGCCGTAGTCGCTCGAATTGCATCTCCCCGTACAGGGAGGCAAGTCAAGCCGGCTTCGGTGCCGCGGGTGAACCGTAAGCGGCTGGCGAACCCACTTGCGGGTCTCGTTGTGCCCGACAGCTAGTGTCCGCTTAACTTTAAGTGGACGCGATGATGGGCACTGAATTAGCGGTTAAGCACGTACGGCGCTCCTACTCGAAGCAGTTCAAGAGCGAGGTTGTGGCCGAGTGCAAGGCTGCGGTACAGGACCTCGAGCTGCGCCGCCGCCCCCCCACGCCGAACAGTTATCTAAAATCAAACTCCATAGTTCCGAAAACAGAAAATATTGTTCGAGCCTACAGTCAATAGGAGACGCAGATAGCAGGTACAAGCAGCGCAAGCGACCAAACAAGATGCATACGGCCATGGATACGTTCGGAAAATGGCTCGCCGGTAAGAGAGCCGCCTGCACGGAGCCAGTAGGCAAAACAAGAGAGCCATCCTGAAAGGAGGGCTCGGACAACCCCCGCGACAATACGTCCACTGAAGATGGCACCTAGAGACGGACACTCCATGGCTCGAGGTACACTCTCAAAAACGCAGCCTGCAGTCGCAGCTCGTCTCAGTCACACACGGGAAAAACCTGATACCTCAAGCTTGAAAGTTGCCGCATCGGCAGCAAGACCTTCGGCCTGTTGATGCAGCATGCTTGCCGCAGCAGCGATTTGCTCGACCAACGCGGAGTTCTGCTGTGTTGATTCGTCCATCGCGTGCACCGCGGTGCTGAGCTTCTCAAGTTTGTCGGCCTGACTCTGGCTAGTCGCCTGCATCGCGGTGGCGAACGCTACTGTCCGCTCAACCGATTGCCGTACGCCGGCCATAGACACAGTCGCATCGCGAGCCAGAGCCGCACCGGCGTTCACATCCGCTACATTCCTTGAGATGACTCCACCAATCTCCTTTGCTGCGGCGGCGCAGCGTTGAGCCAGCGCTCGCACTTCTGCAGCAACGACCGCAAAGCCGCGCCCTTGGCCACCTGCCCTGGCGGCTTCCACGGAAGCATTCAACGCCAGTATGTTGGTCTGAAAGGCAATTGTCTCGATAAGCTGCACAATCTCTGCAACCGCGCGGGAATGGCTATGCAAGTCGGTCATCTTTCCGGCCAGGAGCTCCGTGACCTTGCTTCCATCTGTCGTCGCTTCCAGCATGGCGGCCGCGATTGCGCTTGACTCCTTCGCTTCGTCCTGGGCTTGGTTGACGTCTTCAAGCAGCTCTTGCATTGACGTCGCCGCTCGCTCGAGCAAGACTGCCTGCTGCTCAGTGCGCAACGACAAGTCTTGGTTGCCCGACGATATCTCCTTCGTCGCGGCTGAGACCGAGGCGGCCGCATCCTTGATGCCAGACAGCATGTTCCTGAGCGCCGATTGCATCTTGGCCAGATTTGCCAGCATGCTGGAGCAATCCCCATTTCGTACCGCAACAGGCTGGCTGAGGTCACCGGCAGCGATACGGACGACGACGCGTGTCGTCGTCCGCCGGTTCACCACCGAGTTCCCTCTTGACCTGGCGAGCAATGGCATAGGCCATCGCCACCGAAGCCAGCAGGCTCATGGCAAGCAGTCCCACCATGATGAGTTGGGCTGACCCGCTGGACGTGACGCCGACTTGCGTGCGTTGGTACGTCGCCTATACGCCGAGCCTGCGCCATTAAACACTTCCGACACAAGAGCGTCTCGACGCACACATTTCCGCCCTAATTTCGGCCACCGTTTGGTTGAACTCGAGGCCATGACTCTCCAAATTTCACAAACTGCGCCTGGATTTCCTCGGGCTAGGGTCCATTGGGGGAATTTCTCGCTTCGCGCTTGGCCCCGGCTGCCAGCATGGCAATGAAGTCGCCTTCAATATCGGGCCTGGCTCCACAGCGACAACACCCGCCGCAATTGACCGCTCTGTTCGACACCATCACGCGCATAGATGCCAGACCGCCTGCACAAAGGGAGGAGGTCGCAGAACTTGGCGACAAGGACATGTGCGAGCTGACCTGGCCCCGGGAGACCGCGATCGATAGGACGGCTGGGAGCCGAAGCCTGCACGATGCAACTCAACAGGTGCATGCCTTCTTGAGTCGGCAATGATGGATCACCGTCCAATGGCCGGCCAAGTGTTCCAGTTGCTCAGCGACGTTACAGGGCAGTCTTGCGTCCGCAGCGGACCTGCTTTCCTCCCTCGCGGAATGCGGAAAACCGCCTAAACCGCACTCAATTCCGCAAGAAATCCAGCACGGCGTGCGTGAACAGTTCGACCTGCTCGAGGTTCGAAAGGTGCGCAGCATCCAGTTCGGCATAACGTGCGCCCGGAATCGTCTGCGCCAAGTACTGGCCGTCACGCGGCGGCGTGGGGATGTCACTGGAGCCGGCGATCACCAGCGTCGGGAGGGTGATGCCCTCCACGGCATCGCGCAGATCCGAGTCCCGCACCGCGCGACAGTTGGCGGCGTAGCCAGCGGCATCGGTGGCGGACAACATGGCTTGCAGCGATTGCACCAACGCGGGCTGGCCCGCGGCGTAGCCCGGCGTCAGCCATTTGTTGACCACGGCGGCGGCGATCGAACCCACACCGTCGCGCTCCACCGCGGCAGCGCGATTCGTCCAGTTTTCCGGCGGGCCAATATAGGCGGCCGTGTTGCACAGCACCACCTTGTCGAATCTGTCGGCATGGTTCAACGCAAGCCACATGCCCGTGATGCCGCCCATCGATAGGCCGCAGAAATGCGCCCGGTCGATCTTCAGTGCGTCGAGCAATGCGATCACATCTTCGCCGAGCTGCGGGATCGTGTACGGGCCCGGCGTGACGGAAGACTGGCCATGGCCACGCGTGTCGTAGCGCAGCACGCGGAAGTGTTTAGCGAAGGCCTCGATCTGCGGATTCCACATGTCGAGGTTGGTGCCAAGTGAATTGGCTAGAACGAGGACGGGAAGTGTGTCGTCCCCGTCGAGGCGGTAGTGCAGGCGCACGCCGGAAAATTCAGCAAAGGGCATGAACGATAGCAGGTTGAGGGCGCGACGTACAAGGCGCGCGCCGGATTGACGGAACGGCTGTCTTAGTTCTGGGCAATGGCCGAGCCGTGCTGGGCGAGCGCCGTGACGCTGATCTCCATATACGGGTACAGCGGCAGCGACGTCAGCAGCGTATGCAACTCGTCGTTGTCGCGCACATCGAAGATGCTGACGTTGGCGTACTTTCCAGCCACACGCCACAGATGGCGCCACTTGCCTTCCCGCTGCAACTGCTGCGACAACGCCTTTTCGTTCGCCTTCAGTTTCTCGGCGACTTGCGGATCGAGATCGTGCGGAATGCGGACGGTCATTTCGGCCATGAACAACATATAGGTCTCCTTTTGCTAGCGGTATTGGGGATATTGGGGTGACCGGTGCCTAACGCCTAGACGGTGGCGACGGGCGTGACGGGCGAACCCATTGCGCCCGGCAACCGCAGCGGCGGCGCGGTGAGGAAAAAGCGCGTGCGGCGGTGGCTGCGCAGCCACGTCGCCAACTCGCGCAGGTGCCAGAGTTCGCCAAGCGGCAATCCCAGCTTGAACAGGCAATGGTGGTGCAGCGGCAATGCCGGCGCAGCACCGGCCGCCTCGCGCGCCGGGAATCGTTCGACGGCGTAGTTATCGGCCGCGATGGCGGCGATGCCGGAGTCGGTGATCCATTGCAGCAGCCGTTCGTCGCGGCCATCTAGCGCGGCGCAACTGTTGTGCAAGCGATGGGGGTCGGGTTCGCGCTGCATTTCCAGCACCATCTCGGCAAAGCCGGTGCGCAGTACCAGGATGTCGCCCGATTCGACATCGACCTGGTGGGCCTCCATCACGCGCATCATGTCATCGTAGCCGATCGTCCGGAACTCCCGTCCAAAATACTCGGCCAGGTCAACCAACACGCCACGACCCTGGATGCCGTGCTCGGCCAGGGTCTCGATGCCCAGCGCATTGGCGCGGCTGTGATCATGTCCGCAAGCGTGAGCAGCGAAACCATCGTCCTCGCGGTAGTCGACCGGTCCGACGATGTCAGCATTGGGACGGTAGCCGTTGTAGTAGACGCGCTCCGGCACGCCATCGCCGTCGGCGTCGAACAGGGCGCCGACATGGGCCAACGAATCCCATTGGGTCGAATATTGGAGCGACAACAACACTTGGTCGTCGCTGAGCACGTCAGTCGCGCGAGGATCCACCTTGGTGAGGGGAAAGTTGACGTACGCGATATCCTCACGGTACGTGGGGCGCAGTACAGGAGGATGTCGCCGGACGTTGAGGCCGTTGCCGCCGGGATAGTCCAGCGGCAATGACAGGCAGAAGCGCTGGCCGGTGCGGATTTCGCGCGCTGCGGCGCGGATCCGCTCGGCGGTGAGCAGGTTCAGGCGACCGAGCTGGTCGTCGTGGCCGAAGTCGCCCCAGTTGGAGCCTTCCGGCCGATTCTTCCATCGCATGGCTTGCGTTTTCCAGTAGCGGGCTGGGGCGGCATGAAACCATGCCGCGCGCGTGGCGCCGAGGCCTGCCGTTGATTGCGGTTCAGAGGCAGCAGGTCCCGTCGAGATAGGCCTTGCGCCAGCGCGTGATGCGGACCTCGGCGAACAGGCTGGCTTTCGTGAAGGGGTCCGCGTCGATGAACGATTGAGCAGCTTCGCGCGTATCAACATCGATGATATAGACACCGCCGCCCGCATCGCTGCCGTCGTCGTTCAGCTTGGCACCGCACGCGAGCAGCAGTTGCTTGTGTTGCTCAAGGAACTCGAGGTGGACTTGGCGGGTCGCCTGGCGGACCGTCTGGTGGTTCGGCTTGTCCCAAGTCTCGATAAAGTAAGGCATCTAGCATCGCCTGGTCAATGGCCCGCCGGCAGCGGGCCGTGGCAAAAAAAAGCGGACGTGCCGTCAGACGATCTGCGCGCCCCACAAGAGCATCGACACAATGAAGATGAAGCCCACCCAGAACATCATGATGACGGTATAGCCCATCACGTCCTTTAGGCTGAGCTTGGACAGCGCCAGCGCGGGCAGGATCCAGAACGGCTGCACAAGATCGTTCCAGGCGTTACCAAGCATCACCGACATCGAGGTCTGGCTCACGGAACTACCGATCGCCTTGGCGGCGTCGATCATGAACGGACCCTGGATCACCCAGTGGCCACCGCCCGACGGCGCGAAGAAGTTGATCACGAACGAGCTGACCAGGCCCCAGAACGGCAGCGTCTGCGGCGTGGCTATGTCGACGAACACGCGCGAGATGGTATCGACTAGGCCCGAGCCCGCCATGATCGCCATGATGCCGGCGTAGAACGGGTATTGCAGGATGATGCCGGAGATCGTCTTGATGCCCTCATTGAGCTTCGCCACGTACTTGACTGGCGTGCCCAGCAGCAGCACGCCGATGAACAGGATCAGGAAGTTGATCAGGTTCAGGTCCAGCGTGCCCCCCTGCGTGAAGTACAGCACGGCGTATGCGAGCCCGCACACGCCAATCACGAGGCTCAGCAACCGGCTGTTGTTCATGCGCCAAGCCAGCGTGCCGTCGCCGCCGATGCTGTGCGAAACGGCAGCCTCGGCCTTGTCCTCGGCGCGCGTGTCCAACTCGACCACGTCCTTGGCATCGCGTGGGTGCAGCCAGGCGTTGAGCAGTGGCAGCGTGACGATAACCGCCAGGCTGGTTAGCAGCATCGGCGTGGAAAAGATGGTTTCGGACAAGGGGATCACGCCCATCAGCTTTTCCATTGGGTGCCCCTTGGTGGAGATCAGCACCGGGATGCTGGCCGACAGGCCGAGGCCATACATCGTGAAGCCGCTATAGGCCGAAGCGATGATCAGCGGATAGTGCACGCCCTTGACGCGGCGGGCCAGTTTCTTGGCGATGATGCCGCCGATGACCAGACCGAAGCCCCAGTTCAGGTAGCTGCCGATGCCACCCACCAGGGTAGCGACGATGATGGCGCCGTGCGGCGTGTTGACCTTGCCGACGATCCGGTCGAGCAGGCGGTCGGTCAGTGGCGCGGTGGCCAGCACGTAGCCCATGGCCAAGATCACCGCCATCTGCGTAGTGAACGCGAGCAGATTCCAGAAGCCCTTGCCCCAGCTAATTATCACAGCCGGCGCGGCCTGGCCTTGCACTAGCATCGCCATAACCATCGTCAGCAGCGTCAGCCCGATGGCGAAAACAAACGGATCCGGCAAATACCGGCGCATCAGTTCTGTAAAGAACCCGGCAATCTTGTTCACTTCACTGTCCCCTAAATGTAGCCAAATTCACCGTATGTCGAACATTAGTTCTATATGCGAACCTATGTGACGGTTGCGCGCATCCTAGACGCTTAGGTTTGTAGCGTCAAGTCAACAAAACGGCGAATTATTGCCGTTTACGAAAATATACGAAATTTGTGCAGTGCGACATTGCGCTCCAACGAGACCCGGTCGGAGCGGAGCATTGTCTCGCTAGCCGAAACATGCCCGCAGCCTCGATGAAATGGATCCGCGGGATTCATGAGGCTATGTCTATGTATGAATAGACTCTTGAGCTCAAGATCTGCCCAGAATGCGTCCTTCTGCGCCTTGGCAGCCGATCCCAACGGTGAATCGTTGACAGAATCGCAGTGACGCATCCGCGCAGCATTCCGAGGCCAAGGGAAACTCACGATCAACGCCGTTCGGAGGTGCGTCGACGCCGCAAATGTTGAGGACCGTTAATTCTGCGACTGGCGCCCGGCCAGCACGCGCATGGGCGCGTTTTTCTGCCAGCGCGACAGCCAGGACCTAAAGCGTTGGTGGCTGGAGGCGAGGGGCAAGGCGACAAGACGCGGCTGGTACCCGCCACGGACAAAATGATGGTGGAGCTGGCGCGCTATCGCGAGGCCTACAGCCTGCCGCCGATGCCATTGCCGGGCGAGGACCGCCCCATCGTGCTGCCGGTCATTGGAAAGGAAGAACCCTTGTCGCGCGGCGCGCTGCACCTGGTGCTCAAGGAGATCTTCGCGCAGGCGGCCGAGCGCCTGCGCGCGCTCGGACCGGATTGGGAAAGCCGGGCCGCGGTGCTGGCCAGTGCCTCGGCGCACTGGTTGCGGCATACGGCGGGGTCGCATATGACCGACCAGCAGGTGGACCTGCGTTTTGTCAGAGACAATTTCGGGCATGCGGCGATTTCTACCACCAGCGCTTACTTGCACACGGAGGACGATGCGCGGCATCAGGCCAGGCAGGAACGGCACCGGATCGGCTGGAAGCGCTAGGGTTCGCTACTCGTTTCCTGCTAGGCTCTCTGTCGCCTGCGGCTGGCTGCAGTTCACCTCGTACGATGTGGACGCGCTCGGCGGCGTGCTCGCCCCGCTAGCGGCATACATCTCTGAACCTGAGCGGCCGGAAATTGCAGAAAACTACCCTCACCCTCGATCTCGACGCATCGATATCAACGCATCAAACGCAGCTTCAGCATCAACAAATCGTTACAAAGCGCTCCCCGCCTCCTTGTCATCGCCGCCCGATTCCGCGGCGTTACTGGAATGCGCGGCCAATCCTGCCGGACATCAACAACCAAGGGAGCTCACGGTGTTTACTCGCAAACTGATTGGAAGTGTGGCAATCGCCGTTCTGGCGGCGGGCATGGCTGGTGGCGCAATTGCAAACGATACCCAGTGGCAGAAGAATCACCCGCGTCGCGAGCAGGTCACCGGGCGTCTGGCCAACCAAAACGCTCGTATCCACCAAGAGGTCAAGGAAGGTGAAATGTTCCGCGGCCAGGCAGCCAAGCTGCACAGCGAAGATCACCAGATCCGCGCCGAAGAACGCACCATGGCAAGCCACGACGGCGGCTACATTACCCGTGCCGATCAGCGCGCCCTTAACCAGCAGGAAAACGCCCTGAGCAAGCAGATCGGCCGTTGATCGCTCGCTATGGATTCGCGTCCTGGTCTCACTGCTCGCCAGGCAAGAATCAGGACACACGAATCAGGAAGCAAGTCGACGACCCAGTCGTCGCAGCCCGCCGCCCGGCGGGCTTTTTCTATTCCGAAAGCACAGGGACCAAGCACTGCGGTAGCGCGAGCGGCCGCGTGGGAATGCTGTTGTCGCGATAAGGGTGCGTAGGCGGCCCGAAACTTGGCGGAATTGGTCTTGCTCATGCGGCCAGCGTTTGTGCGTGCAGTGCATCGTCACCAGCCCGCCCCTACTGGGGCCTGCACGACTATGGCGTGGCGCGGCGCCAGCCCGGTACTGCGCTGGGAGCCTTCTACCGACGACTGGCGGCGCGCGTCGGCAGGGCCAAGGCGCTGACCGCCACGGCGCGCAAGATCGCCATCCTCTTCTACCGAGCCATGTGCTATGGCATACGGTACCAGGACCCAGGCGCCGACCGGTACGAGCTCAGGTACAAGGAACGCGTCATCAAGCAGCTCCATCGTCGTGCAGCGCACTTTGGCTTCACGTTGCAGCCGGCGGAGGTTGGTGTTTCTTAGGAACTTGCAGCCTTGCTGGGCAATCCGATCGACGACGACATCGACAAGCCGTAGTGGCGGCTGTGCAAGAGCTCACTCCGGCCCTAGGCACGAGCGCGGCACGCCTGCCCGGCAGCGGGCCCACCTGCGTCGCATGGCCTTCATCGGTCCACTGCCACAGCCCACTGCCCAGCGGCCGCGGCCACCGTTGGCTCTGGACGCACTGGAAAACCAGGTGCTGCTGGACACCCTTAACAGCGACCGCTTCGCCGACACCGCGCCGGGCGCGATACACGCCACGTTGCTCGACGAGGGCCGCTACCTGGGATCGGTGCGCGCCATGTACCGGTTGCTGGCGGCCAATGGCAGCTCGCGCGAGCGACGCAACCAGCTTGTCCATCCGGCCTCACGTATCTGACGATAATCCCCTCTCGGAGTCGCAGTTCAAGACGATGAAGTACCGTCCGGACTTCCGCGCGCGCTTCGGCTGCATTGAGGATGCGCGCGCCCACTGCCAGGCCTTCTTCGCCTGGTACAACACCGTGCATCGGCACTCGGGCATCGGATTCATGGCACCGCACAGCGTTCATTACGGGCTTGCCCAGGAGTTGCGCCTCACCCGTCAGGCGGCCCTCGACACAGCATTCCGGGCGTCCCCAAAAAGGTTTAGAGGGCGTCGCCCTGAACCTCCGCGTCTGCCCACAGCAGTCTGCATCAACCCGCCGCCATCGGAGGCAGTTACCCCGAACACACCACAGCCCGGCACAGTAAATTCATGAAGCCAGGTGACGCAAAGTCATCGACACATTCCGCATCTTCCGCATGGGAATGCACACCAGTACCGTGCGATGGACCCGGTACAGGCGATGGGGGCGACACGGCAATCCAGCAGCTTTGAAGTGGTGATGGTGCGTGGCTCCACAGATCAATATCCCGCGGACCGTCCGGGCTGCTGGATCCTGGCCGGATTGCGCAGCCTTGCCTCGGCCACGCAGATCTTGTGCCAGACGGCAGTCGAACGATTCGCTCAGGTAAGTCCGGAAGCTGTCATCACACGACACCACTAGCCTCTTGCGGCAGGAGTATGAACCTGCCCCGTTCGAGCTGGCACACTAGTTTGCGTGCGCCAGGCGTCAGACCACCACCGCGTGCCCATTCGCCATCAGCGTCTCCCCTCTGCGCTCCACGATCATCCCGTACGCCTGCGGCTGCCGGTGCACGTCGAAGTTGAACGTGGTGCGCTTGTAGACGTCGCAGAAATCCAAGTCGCAGCGGGCGATGCCGACCTCGTCGCCCTTGGTGATGCAACGGGCCAGCACTTCGCCGGATGGCGCGATGATGCAGCTGCCGCCAATGCCGTCCACGCCCTCTTCCAGCCCCGCCTTGGCCACACCGACCACCCAGGTGCCGTTCTGGTAGGCGCCGGCCTGCATCGAGAGCTGATTGTGGAAAAGCGAGAGGTCGTCGTGCTGCGGCGCTGGCGCATTGTGCACGGGCGTGTTGTAGCCGATCAGCACCATCTCCACGCCTTGCAGGCCCATCACCCGATAGGTTTCGGCCCAACGGCGGTCGTTGCAGATGGCCATGCCGATCTTGCCGCCAAAGGCTTCAGTCACGCCGAAGTGGTTGCCGGGCGTGAAGTAGCGCTTTTCCAGATGCTGGAAGCGGCGCCACGGTTCGTGCTCGCGATGGCCGGGCAGGTGCACCTTACGGTATTTGCCGACGATCTCCCCTTGGCGGTTGACGAGGATGGAGGTGTTGTAGCGCACCGCCTTGCCTTGTTCGTTGGCGAGTTCGGCGTAGCCGAGGTAGAAGCCGACGCCAAGCTCGCGCGAAAGATGGAACAGCGGCTGCGTGGCGGCGCTGGGCATCTCGCGTTCGAAGAAGCTGTTGATCTCTTCGTCACTCTCCATGTACCAGCGCGGGAAGAAAGTGGTAAGCGCCAGCTCGGGGTAGACGATCAGGTGCGAGCCGCAGGCGTGGGCTTCGCGCATCAGGTCGCACAGGCGCTTGACCACTTGCTGGCGGCTGTCGGCGCGGGCGATGGGGCCGAGCTGGCCGATAGCGACATTCACAATACGGGACACGGGTAACTCCAGGAGGCGTTCAGGGTAGCGGTTCAGGCTAGTGGCAGGGGCTTGGCGTCGATCACGGCCGGTTGGCGAGCTTGAGCACCACCTGCAGCAGGATCTGCGCGCCGTCGATGAGGTCGTCCGGCTCGGTAAACTCGCGCACGTTGTGGCTCAGGCCTTTCACGCTGGGCACGAAGATCATGCCGGCGGGGCAGACGCGGGCGAGCATTTGCGCGTCGTGACCGGCTCCGCTGGGCATGCGCATATGGGTGAAGCCAAGCGCTGCGGCTTCCTGCTCGACCAGGTCGATGACCATGGGATCGAATGCCACCGGCTCGAAACGTGCCAGGCGGCGATGGCTAAGAGATAGGGTTTCCGTCTCGCAGGTTTGCTGGGCAAAGGCGAGGACTTCCGTTTCGGCCTGGGCGAGCCGCCGTTCATCGGTATTACGCAGGTCTACGGTGAAGACGGCGCGGTTGGGGATGACGTTGATCAGATTCGGCTCGAAACGCATGGCGCCCACGGTGGCGATCTGCCGGCCGCCGTAGCGCAGCGCCAGGTCGTGCACGAAATTGGCGATGCGCGCGGCGGCGTAGCCGGCGTCGTGCCGGAGTTCCATGGGCGTAGTGCCGGCGTGGTTGGATACGCCGTCGATGGTGAATTCGGTCCAGGAGATTCCCTGCACCCCTTCCACCACGCCAACCTGTAAGCCCCGCAGATCCAGCACCGGGCCTTGCTCGATATGCAGCTCCACGAAGCTGTCGACGCGCGGCTTGCCTACGGGCGCCTGGCCGTCATAGCCGATGCGCCGCAGCTCGGCGCCTACCGTGACGCCATCTATGCCGGTAGTGGCCAGCGCGTCTTCCAGCGGCATTCCGCCCACATAGACCAGCGAGCCCATCATGTCCGGATGAAAGCGCGCGCCCTCTTCATTGGTGAAAAAGGCGACGGCGATGGGGCGACGCGGACGCAGGCCAGCATCACGCAGCGTGGCGACCACTTCCAGGCCGGCCAGCACCCCATAGTTGCCGTCGTAGCGGCCGCCGGTTCGCACGGTGTCGATGTGCGAGCCGATCATGACAGGGAGCAGGTCTTCGCTGCCGGGATACACGGCCACGCCGTTGCCGATGGCGTCGATGGTAACGGTCATGCCCAGCGCCCGCATGCGCGCCACCGTCCAGTCGCGGCCGAGTTCGTCGGCATCGGTCAGTGCCAGGCGGCACACTCCGCCCCCTTCGATGGCACCGAGTTGCGCGAGATCGTCCAGGCTTTGCAGCAGGCGCTCGCCGCGAATGCGCGGCGCGGAATCTGCCTTTGGGGCGCTCTGCTCGCTCATGCTGCGGCTCCGGCACGCACCGCGTCCGCGCTGCGGCCAACCAGTTCGGCATACAACGCGGGATCGGTGTCAGCTTCGCTACCGATAAACAGCAGCCGGCTCTGGAGGTTAAGCCCGAGCGCCGCGCAGGCCTGCGGGTCTTGCATGGCGGCGATGGCAGCGGCCAGCCCGGCCACGGCGGATTCGCCGGCGACGATCACGGGATCGTCGCCCTGCGGTTGGGCCAGCAGGCGCATGGCTTTTACCGCGGATGCGTCGTCGACCGTGCAGAATGCGTCGGCGCCTTCGGCAAGGATTTCCCAGGCGAGCAGCGAAACTTCGCCGCAAGCCAGGCCGGCCATCAGCGTATCCAGCTCGCCGGTGACGGCGGTGACCTTGCCAGCGCGCGCGCTTTGCATCAGGCAGTCCGCCTTGGCGGGTTCCACCACGGTGAAGACGGGGCGCTGCCTGTCCTTGCCATCCTCACGCTCCCAGAAGTAGCCGCAGACGGCGGCGGCAAAGCCACCCACGCCGGCCTGGATAAACACATGCGTGGGCCAGGCCGGCAGCGCATTGACGGCTTCGTCCACCATCAGCTGATAACCCTGCATGACATCGCGCGGCACGTCCATATAGCCGGGGTACGAGGTATCCGAGATCACGTACCAGCCATTAACCCGCGCATCGGCATCGGCCTGCAGCACGGCCTGGTCGTAGTTGCCCGTGGTGCGTACCACCTGGGCGCCGAAGCGTTCGATGGCGGTCTTGCGCCCTTCACTCACGGTGGCGTGGATATAGATCTCGCAGCGGCAGCCGAACAGCTGGGCGCCCCAGGCCACGGAGCGGCCGTGATTGCCGTCGGTGGCGCAGGTCACGGTGAGTTCGGCGCACATGCTGCGCAGCGCCGGCGCACTCAGGTCAGCGATGCTTAGCGCGCGGCCAATCCGGGGCCCGAGTTCGCGGCAAAGCAGGCGTCCCACGGCATACGCGCCGCCGAGCGCCTTGAAGCTGCCCAGCCCGAAGCGCGAGCCTTCGTCCTTGTAGTCGATCTGGCCGACGCCCAGCGCGGCCGCCAGGTTCGGCAGGGCTTTCAGCGGCGTGGGCTGGTAGCCCTCCCAGGCGGAGATCTCGCGGCGGGCGGCGGCCAGGGCCGGCTCGCTCAGGATGGCGGCGCGCCGTGCACCATAGGGTTCCGCGCGGCTCAGGGCCGGATTGAGGAGAAGATCGAGCGAGAGGTTTGGGAGCGTGGTCATGTGTGTGTATTGGTCCAGTCAGAATGCGTTTTTGCGTGTATTGATGGCGGCGCTGCATGCCGGTCGATCTCAGTGGCCGGTCTCCAGGTCCCCGAGTATGTCGTGCGCGCGCTCCACGCGGGCCATGCGTGCGCGCGAACGTTTGCGGGAGCGGCCTGCCATGGCGGTGGCCAGGTAGTTCACCAGGCTGACGGCGGCCACATAGGAATCGAAGACCTGACCGCCGTGGTGCGAGCAGCGCAGCACGGCGTCGGCCTTGGCGGCCAACTTGGAAACCGGGGCATCGCTGAGCAGGATAAGCTTGGCGCCGGTCTCCCGGGCCAGTGTCACCATGCCGTCCAGGCGCTTCGCACGGCGTCGGAAGTCCACCGCCAGCAGTACGTCCTTGCCGTCGATCTCGGCCACCAGCTCCGCATCCTTGCCCGCTTGCTCATTGAGTAGGTACACCTCGGAGCGCACCTGCGAGAGCAGCGCATTGGCATAGAAAGCCAGCATGAAGCTGTTGCGATAACCCACCACCCACACTCGGCGCGCGTTGGCGAGTTCGGTGAGCGTGGTCTCTAGCGCGCGCTCGCTGAGTTGTTCCGGCAGGCTGGCGAGCCGGCGGCGGTCGAGTTGCACGTGCGCCTCCAGGCCGGCCACGACCGATTGCGGCACGCCCCCCAAATCGGGCGGCAGCCCGTTGTGCTCCATCAGGTACAGCGGAGATTGCTCGGAGACCTGGTCCCGCAGCGATTGCCGGAAGGCGCTGAAGTCCGCATAGCCGAGGCGGCGGAAGAAGCGCGCCGCGCTCGCCTTGGAGACGCTCGCCAGCTCCGCCAGTTCGGTGGCCGAGTAGCTGAGCAGGTCTTTTTGCCGCATGAGCAGCACGTCGGCCAATTTCTTGTCTGCCGAAGACAGTTCGCCGTAGCACTGGTGGATTTGCGCTTCCAGCGCGGGTTGAATGGCCATGTCGAGTCCGTGCCTCCGTTCCGCTTGCCCGCACCAAAGTGGTCCGGGCCTGCACAATGATGAAACCTTGATTTCATGTTTTGGTGCGTATGAAACTATTGTTTCAGTATTGGCGGCCTTTCATGCAAGGGCAATGCCAAGTCAGTGGCGCTGTCGGGGAGGCGTCCGCCAAGTGCTTGATTTCAAGGCAATGCCGTCGAAAGAACCCCCTTCGCATTCGCCCGCACGGGCGGCATCGCCAGCAGTGGCACACAACTTGCCTTTCAGTCCCTCGTGTTCCCCGACCGACTGATAAAGGTGTTTTTATGAAACGCAGACAGTTCACCGCCATCGCCAGCCTGATCGCAGGTGCCGCACTCATCGCGATGGCACCCGCCAAAGCCGATGATTCCCTGAGCGCCGTGATGGGCAAGAAGTCGATCGCGATCGGCATCCCGACCGACTTCGCGCCGTATGGCTACATGGGCACGGACCTGAAGCCGCAGGGCCTGGACGTGGCCGTGGCGCAGATGATCGCCGACAAGCTCGGCGTCAAGGCCGATCTCGTCCCGGTGAGCACGCCGAACCGCATCCCTTACCTGCAGACCAGGAAGATCGACCTGATCGTCTCGGCGCTGGGCAAGAACGCCGAGCGCGCCAAGGTGATCGATTTCACGATTGCGTATGCACCCTTCTACCAGGCGGTGTTTGGTCCGAAAGCAATGAGCATCAAGAGCTTTGCCGATCTTGGCGGCAAGACCATCGCGGTCACGCGCGGCACCATCCAAGACGATGTTCTGCAGCAAGTGGCGCCTCCCACGCTGAAGATCCAGCGCTTTGAGGACGACAACTCCACCGTGGCCGCCTTCGTGTCGCAGCAAACGCAACTGCTGGCCACCGGCGCCGCCGTGGCAGCCGCGGCGATTGCGAAGAACCCCAAGGTAGAGGCCGAGTACAAACTGCTCCTCAAGGATTCGCCCAACTTCATCGGTGTGCGCAAAGGCGACACCGCGCTGCTGGAGAAGGTCAACGAGATCCTGCGCAAGGCAAAGGCGGATGGCACGCTCAACGGCTACGCGCAGCGCTGGCTCGGCCGCGGCATGGGCGATCTGCCGGACTGATTGCAAACGGGTAAGCGGGCATACGGGTAAGCGTGAAAACAGATTGCATCGTTTCCGGCCCCGTGCGCGGGCTCCATGTTGCCGGCGCACTGGCCTGTCTCGCAGGTCAGTCTCGCCGAAGACAAGAAACTCTCTAGCGGCACTGCATGATCTCCTTTGACTTTGCGCCGGTTCTCTCGCAGTGGCCCATGCTGCTGCGCGGCCTGTTGCTGACGATTCTCCTGACGGCGTTCTCCGCGGCCTTCGGTACGCTCGTGGGCATCGGCTGTGCCTGGGCGCGCATCCATGCAACAGCATGGCTGCGCGCACTGGTGGGCGGCTACGTAGAGGCAGTCCGCAATACGCCATACATCATCCAGCTGTTCTTTATCTTCTTCGGCCTGCCTTCGATTGGCGTGCGGATGCCGGCGGAAGTGGCGTGCGTACTGTCGATGACGCTGAACCTCGGCGCCTATGCATGCGAGATCATCCGGGCCGGGCTGGAGTCCACGCCGCGCGGGCAGATCGAAGCCGCGCAGAGCCTGGCGCTCAACCGCTGGCAGATCTTTACGCGCGTGGTGCTGCCGCCTTCGCTGTCGCGCGTGTGGCCGGCGCTCGTAAGCCAGGTCATCATCGTGATGCTGGGCTCGGCGGTATGCAGCCAGATCTCCACCGAAGAGCTTTCCTATGCGGCCAATATGATCGCCAGCCGCACGTTCCGCAATTTTGAAGCCTATATCGTCGCCACCTGCGTTTACCTGGGCCTGGCCGTGGTGCTGCGCGAGATCCTGAACTGGGTTGGTCCGCGCTTCATCTTTGGCCGCTGAGACCGGGAGGCATACATCATGGTCGACTTTTCCCTGTGGGACATTTTTCGCAACCTGCTGCTGGCGCTGCGCTGGACAGTGGGACTGTCGCTGATCGCCTTCGTCGGCGGCAGCGTCGTTGGCATGCTGCTGCTGGTCGCGCGCATTGCGCGCCTGCCGGGCGCCGTGCGCGGCGTGGCGCTTTACGTGCAGCTGTTCCAGGGCATCCCGTTGCTGATGCAGTTGTTCCTGTTCTACTTCGGGCTGGCGTTGCTGGGTGTCGAGACCTCGGCGCTGTTCGCCGCGGCACTGTGCCTCACGCTATATGCCAGCGCCTATCTCACGGAGATCTGGCGCGGCTGCATCAACGCCATTCCAAAGGGTCAGTGGGAAGCCTCCGCCAGCCTGGCGATGAATCTGCGCGAGCAGCTGCAGCACGTGATCCTGCCGCAGGCCGCGCGCATCGCGGTGGCACCCACGGTGGGATTCCTGGTGCAGGTGATCAAAGGCACTGCACTGGCCTCGGTGATCGGCTTCGTGGAAGTCACCAAGGCTGGCCAGATGATTTCCAACGCCACCTTCCAGCCCTTCCTGGCTTACGGCTGCGTCGCGCTTCTGTACTTCGCCCTGTGTTTCCCGCTGTCGTTGTGGAGCCGCCGCCTTGAGCGTCGCTTGCAGCCCAAGCATTGAGCCCGTCATCCCATGTCTAAGCAAACCGAAACCACCAAGCCCTTTGCCCTCGTCGATATCCAGGGCCTGCGCAAGCGCTTTGGCGCCAACGAAGTGCTCAAGGGCATCGACCTGCAAATCGGGCGCCGCGAGGTGGTCTGCATCATCGGCCGCAGCGGCTCGGGCAAGAGCACCTTGCTCCGCTGCATCAACGGATTGGAGAGCTTCGAAGAAGGGGCGCTCAGCGTGGATGGCCAGGCACTGCGCCACGGCGACGCCCGCGCCATGCGCGACCTGCGCCAGAACGTTGGCATGATCTTCCAGAATTTCAACCTGTTCCCGCACCTGAGCGCCGGACAGAACGTGATGCTGGCGCCTACGCTGGTGAAGGACACACCCAGGTCCGAGGCCGGCAGGCGTGCACAAGCACTGCTCGAACGCGTGGGCCTTGGCGACAAGTTCCACAGCTTCCCCGACCAGCTATCCGGCGGACAGCAGCAACGCGTGGCAATCGCCCGCGCGCTGGCCATGGACCCGGCCGTGCTGCTGTGCGATGAAGTCACCTCAGCACTCGATCCGGAGCTGGTCGGCGAAGTGCTGGGCGTGGTGGAAGGCCTTGCGGCGGAAGGCATGACCTTGGTCATGGTCACGCATGAGATGAACTTCGCCCGCAAGGTCAGCGACCGCGTGGTCTTCATGCATCACGGGAAGGTGCATGAGATGGGCTCGTCGGAGGAAATCTTCGGGGAACCGAAGACGCCGGAACTGAAGCAGTTCCTTTCGGGGCTGCATGGTTGAGCCCCTGGCAAGCCGCGCCGGAATTTGGCGAGGCCAGTGGCTGGAGCCAACACCACAGGCCCGCGAACCTGATGGCGCTTAGCCCGGTGATGGCCCGGGCGTTCATTGATCAGGCTTGGCTTGCGGACCGTGCCGCCGTCGTTTAGCTGTTCGTTACGGGCACCGCGGCGTACGCTTCTTGGACTTGCCAGCGCAGATTCTCGGTGGTGTCGCCCTTGCCGTCCGGGCTCCAGCCCGGGGGCAGGGCCAGGTAGCCGATTGCGTCCCACAGGTTGCGTGCCGACGCGATGTCCCGTGCCAGGCTGACCCAGTGTTCGAACTGGTTGACGATCGGGTTGTGCGTCGTGGTCGGCGTGGTCAGGCCGTAGACGCAGGGCTCGTCGGCGCGTTCTTCCACATAGGTGCCGAACAGGCGGTCGAAGATGACCAGCACGCCACCGAAGTTTGCATCCAGATACTCGATGTTCGAGGCATGGTGCACGCGGTGAGCCGACGGGGTGTTGAACACGTATTCAAGCCAGCCGAGCTTCGGGATCCAGGTGGTGTGGAGCCAAAACTGGTACAGCAGGTTGAAGCTCAGGGCAGCCAGCACGACTTCCGGACGCACGCCGAGCCAGACCAGCGGGGCGAAGAACACTGCGGTGCCGGTGAGCTTGCCGGTCCAGCCAAGGCGGTGGGCCGTGCCCAGCGTCAGTTCGTTCGGCGAGTGGTGAACCGCATGCGTTGCCCAGAAGAAGCGGATGCGGTGCGAAGCGCGGTGGTACCAGTAGTAGCAGAATTCCTGGCCGATGAAGAGCAGCAGCACCATCAGCGCGCTATTGATCTCGACCGTGAAGATGCGATGCTCCCAGGCGAACGAGAAGATCGGGGTGGCCAGCGACCAGCAGCAAGGAGGGACGCTTCATAGGACATTGTCTCCATCATCGTTCTTGGCCGCGGCGTTGAATGGCGTGCCGCGCCTGTATGTGGAAGCATTAGACAATGTGCTGGGGACGTGCGACAGGCGCAATGGCTAATGGCCGGCATAAGCGGTTTGCATGCGCCCGTAGTGACGGGCACTCGTGGCTACGGCACGTCCGGGCCGTTCGGCCGGTCCGCCGCGTCCGCCTTCCTGGCCGCCCAAGCCAGCAGCCAGATGCCCAGCAGGCCCGAATAGATCACCAGGCCCACGCCCGCGATGCGCTGGTCGGCCAGCAGGTAGCTGGCGCAAAGGCGCGCCTCGCTATCGATAAACAGCATCCCGAAGGTCAGCCCCATCCATATATAGTTGCCGCCAAAGAACAGCACCAGCGGCCAGGCGCTCACCTTGAAACCGAAATGCGCGGCGACGCCCGCTGCCACCACCAGCGCGTACTTGGCCACCAATGTCGGAAACTCCAGCCGGCTGAGGTCCAGCGCGACGGGAAGCATCCATGCGCCGTAGGCCAGCATGGCGAACGCCAGCAGGCTCAGCTCGTAGGGCCGCAACGTCGCCGTGATCCGCTCGCGCCACGCGTCCGGCTGCAGCCAGGGCAGCGCGCAGCCCGCGCAGAAGAGGCCCGGCAGCACCACCAGCATCTGCAGCGTCATCGAGCCCTCCAGCAAGGCATGCACACGCGGCACGCACAATGCCACGGCTAGCGCCGCCACCCCGCCGGCAAGACCGCCCCGGCGCGCCCGCCAATGGCGGGGCCACGGCTGTTGCAAGGTGGCTTGCGGGTTCATGGCAGATGGCTGCGCGCGAAGTCGTAGGCCTGCTGGTAATCGGCAAGCGCGTAGACGGCCAGCACCCGGCCATTGGCGTCGGTCACGTGCACGCCGCCGTTGTGCTCGAAGCCGCCGAGTCCATCCGGGATGGCAATCACGTCCGCGTCGCGCAGCAGCGCCTGCATGGCCGGCGCGGCCACGGGCGCGGCCACCTGCCAGCCCGGCAGGTGGGCATGGTGTCCGCTGGCATAGCCGGCAAGATTGGCCGTGTTGTCGCGGGAAGGATCGAAGGAAAGCGAAACCAGGCCGATGCGGCCCTCCAGCCCGTCGGCGCGGATGCGCCCCTGCAATTGCTCGAACTCGGAACCAAGCGCGCGGCATACGCTGAGGCAGCGTGTGTAGATGAAGTCCACCAAGTAGAGCTGGAAGCCCTGCTCCTGCCCGGCGCCAAACAGCCGCGCGGGCTTGCCGAGCTGATTGCGCGTATCAATGCCCGGCAACACCAGCGCGCCCTGCCCGATGCGTGCCGCGCGGCGGTCATCCAGGGTCCAGGAAGTAAAGCCGAAGGTGAGGTACCGCAATCCGACGGCCGCCAGCACCAGCACCACCAGCAAGGCCAGTGCCGGCCGTGCGCGCGCAGCCAGGCTAGCCACCCGGAGCACCAAGCGCGGCGTCGCCATCGAAGGGAGCGGTCATAGCCGCGGTTTCCGCGCGGGCCGCCTTGACGGTCTCCTCCGTCACCGGCGGCGAACTGTTGCCCCACTGGCTACGCGCGTGCGTCAGCACCGCGGCGATTTCCGCATCGCTCAACTGGTCGGCAAAGGCTGGCATGGCGCCGTTGTATGCCGTGCCCTTGACGGTCAGCTTGCCGGTGATGCCGCGCAGCACGATGGAAGCGGCCTTGGCATCCTTGCCGTTTATCCATTCCGATCCGGCCAGCGGCGGGAACACGCCCGGCAAACCGAGCCCGGTCGCCTGGTGGCAAGCCACGCAGCGGGCTTGGAAGACAGCGGCGCCATCCACGCTGCCGCCGGCTGTCTTGCTGCTCCCCTGAAGGTCGGCGACGGTGCGGCGGTCGCCCAGTTCCGACGGCGAATTGATCGGTGCGGTGGCGATATACCAGGTGCCCCAGGCTACCAGCGCCACAACCAGCCCCAGGACGGTCTTGGGAATGGGCGCGCGATTTTCATGCGGGTCGGGATTCTCGCGGGAACGGGCCGCAGCGGCCCCGCGTTGTTCCGATGGACTGTCCATCATGCTCTCCGGGGGGCTTGGCTACGGCGCTGACTTGGCCGCGCGCGGCGCGGGCAGGACGGCGCCGGTGCGGTTCAGCGATTGCAGATAGGCGACCAGGTCGAGCGCGGCCGGGTTGGCGACCACGATCTTGCCTGGCGGATTGAAGGCGTCGGGCAGGTTGAGCACCTTGTCGCCGGGATCTGCCTTGTCCTTCACGTCGAACAGGAACGGATAGCTTGGCATGATGCTGCCCGGCACGTAGGCGCGCGGCTGGAACAGGTGGCCGAGGTGCCAGTCTGCGCTGGGCTGGCGCACGCCGATGTTCATCAGGTCCGGCCCGGTGCGCATGGTGCCAAGCAAGTGCGGGTGGTCGTAGTAGTAATCGCCGGCCACCGACACCCGCCCCCAGCCACGCTTCGCATCCGGCGCGAATGAGGCGTCGCGCGGCTGCTGCGAATGGCAATAGACGCAGCCGTTGGCGATATAGACCTCGCGCCCGCGCAGTTGCGCGGCAGAATACGGTTTGACGCCTTCGGTGGGCTTGACGTCCCGGAGTTGCAGATAGGGGATCACGACCAGCGCGCTCGTTGCCAGCGCGAGCATGGTCATGCCGCCAGCCAGCAGGGCTTTTTCATTGTTCACGATTTAGGCTCCCAGTGCCCGCTTGCGGCCTTGGTGAAACAAGGCGGGCCGGTCCCGGTTAGGTCCTAGGCCAAGGATGGCGCAGACAAAATTGGCGACGAAGAATAGATGGCCAAGGAGCATCATGCCGCCACCGACCGAGCGCGCTTTCAGGTAAGGGATGGTGACGGCCACGGAGTCCATGAAGGGCTTGCTGGCATTGAGCATGGCATAGCCTTGCAGCGTGCCGCCGATGGACAGCCCGATGAAGTACACGCCGATGCCGGCAACCGCGAGCCAGAAGTGCGCGTAGATCAGCCAGCGGTACGGCCACTCGCGGCCGGTCACGCGCGGCACCATGAAGTAGATGGCGCCAAAGAACGCAAAGCTGACAAAGCCGTACAGTCCCAGATGCGCGTGCGCCACCGTGTAGTGCGTGAAATGGGTCACGCGGTTGACGGCCCGCAGCGCCTCGAACGAGCCTTGCGCCGAGCTCAGCGTGTACATCATGCCGCCGAAGGTGACGAAGCGCAGCGTGGGCGAATCGATCAGCCGGTGGAAATGGCCGCGCATGGTCTGGTGCTGGTTGATCGAAAACGCGATCACGGGCACCAGCATCATCATGCTCTGCACGATGGACAAGGTAATCAGCCATCCCGGCACCGGCCCGCCGATCAGGTGATGGCCGCCGACCTGGCCATAGAAGAACGCCAGCGCCCAGAAACCCAGCAAGGACAAGCCGTAGGAACGCACGGGCTGGCCGATGATCTTGGGCAGGAAGTAATAGATGGAAGCCAGCGCCAACGGCGTGTAGAACAAGCCGAGCACGTTATGGCCGAACCACCAGTTCATGGTGGCCTGCTCAACGCCGAAGTGCAGCCCGGGGATGTTCGCCACCAGGAACAACACGGGGAACCAGAACAGCGCGCAGCCCATGTACCAGACCGATACGTAGAGGTGATCCACTTTGCGGTTCACTAGCGTGAGCACCAGCGGCATGCCCACCAGTGCGCCGCCGGCCACGAGCAGGATGTCGACCTGCCACGGGATCTCCAGCCACTCCAGGCCGTCTGAGATCCCAGCTGCGATGCTCCCCAGCCCGGCAATGAGCCCGGCATTCCACAAGGCCGCGCCGAGTACAGCGTACTTCGCGCCGGCCAGGTGCGTCTTGAGCAGGCGCGGCAACAGGAACAACGCGATGGATGAGCCGGCCATCGGCGCCCAGCCATAGGCCACCGCGTTCAGGTGGATTGTGCGGATGCGGCCGAACGACAGCCAAGGCACCGTGGCCAGCAAGTCGGGCTCGTGCAACTTGACCGAGGCCGTCAGCCCCGCCAGCGACGCCACCACCAGCCACACCATTGCGCAGCAGATGAACAGGAAGACCACGGGCGCCGAGGATTCGTCCGCAATATCGCGCGAGGTGTCGTACGCGGCATCGCCTGCGGGCCCGTGCGGCTTGTCCGAGGCAGGGTCTTCCGGCCGCCCCGCCTCCCCGCGGTCGAAGATCACGTTGGCCGCGGCCGCGGAAGTATCGAAGAAGCCCTTCTGCATGCTCCAGATAAAGGCCGCGAGCGCGACCACCGAGAGCAGGAAGGCGGATAGCAGGATGGCGATGGTACTCATGGGACGTTTCGGTTGCTGCCGCATCAGACGTGTCGCGACGGTTGCCGGGCCCACTTCCGCTGGCGCGGCAGAGGACTCGATCCTGAAGGTGGCTTCGTTGCGATCGGGCAGGCTGCTCTCCGCTACCCAGCGTCCCCTTCGGCCTTGTTAAGGACGCTCATCACAAAGTAGTTCTATTTTCCAGGCAGCGTTGGCACGAGCAAAAACACCTTTGCCCGGGTCCACCACCGGCCCCGTACTGTGCAGTTTAGGTGGTCAATGCGTGAGCCACCATAACCACTTCCCGAAATTTTCTGGTGACCACTGGCAGGTGGATGCGCCTCGCGGCCCGCGCGCCTTGCCGCGGTTGTGGCTGTGCGCGGCTTTGCGAAAATTCGTCGCGCCAGATGCCTGGAGCCAACAAAACGATGTTCTGTATTTTATGTTGCATATAAAATGCTTGTTTAATAGAATCGTTCTCAGGTTGCTGTGGCGCACGATACAAGAGCATTGCGAGGCTGCCGCCCCGGCCTGATGCACTGGCGGCTGGCCGCAGGCAAACGCCGCGTCACGCGTTCCCACCCATTCACTATTTGCGAGGCGCGCATGCTGCCCGTGCTCCAGACCCAGCCACCGTCCAGCCATGCCCCTGCGGGCCACCGCGGCCATCCCGTCCTTGCGCTCGGGTTCAGGCCTTTCTATCTGCTCGCGGCGGCCTTCGCCGTTGTGGCCATCGGCCTCTGGGCTGCCATCTATCTGGGATGGTGGCCACACGCCGGGGCGCAGCCGGCCACGGGCGGCATGCTGTGGCACGCCCACGAGATGGTTTTCGGCTTCGCCGCCGCAGTAGTGGTCGGCTTCCTGTTTACTGCCGGGAAGAACTGGACCGGGCTGCAAACGCCGCAAGGCGGGCTGCTGGCCGGCGTGGCCGCCATGTGGCTCGCCGCGCGGGTGCTGATGTGGACCGGGCCGCTCTTGGCGGCGAGCGTCCTGGACCTAGCCTTCCTGCTGCTTTGCGCGGCCAGCTTCCTGCGCGTGCTGGTTCGTGCCGGCAGTGCGCGCAACTACGGCCTTGCCGCTGCCTTGTTCCTGCTGTGGGCGCTGAACGCGCTGTTCCATGTGGCGCTGGCTAGCGACAACGTGCCGCTGGCCCTACAATGCGCCGACGGCGGGATCGGGCTGATCGCCATCTTTATCACCGTGATCGGCGGGCGCGTGATCCCGATGTTCACCGCCAACACCGCTCCCGGGGCAAGGATCCGGCGCTCGACGCTCATCGAGCGTAGCGTCGTCGTACTGACGCTGGCCGCCATGGCTGCCAGCACGTTGGCGCCGCAGGACGTCATGACCGGCGGCGTCGCGCTGCTCGCAGCCTTGGCACAAGCGCTTCGCCTCGCCGGCTGGGGCTCGCGTCATACGTTGCGCCAGCCCCTCATCGCAATCCTGCACCTGGCTTATGGCTGCCTGCCGCTGGGCCTGTTGCTGCTGGCGGCTGCCGCGCTGGGTTGGGGGGGCGAACGCTCGATCGCTTTGCATGCGCTCACCGTGGGCGCGATCGGCTGCGCCATCATGGGCATGATCACCCGCACCGCACTGGGTCATACCGGCCGCAAGCTGGAGGCCGGCGCGATGGAGAAAGCGGCATATGCCTGCATCGCCATGGCCGCCCTCTTGCGCGTCTTCGGGCCGTTCTTGCTGCCGCAATTCAAGCCGTTCTGGATCGCCGCTGCCGCGGCGCTGTGGATGGCAGCCTTCCTGCTGTACCTGGTGAAGTACACGCCCTATCTGACCAGGCCGCGCGCCGATGGACGGGATGGCTAGCTGCCTGCCATGCCACGCCACAAAAGCCAGCGCGGCAGTCAGCGGGCTGCATCTCGCCATTGCGGGTGTGGCGGCGGCAGGCATGCTGGCGGCGCCGGTCTTCGCTTCCGCCAACCTGGTGTTGGCTACCTTGCGCTGCGCACGGCCAGCCGGTTACTGGCCAGACGTTGCCGTAGCAGTCCCATGGCGCAAGTTGCCGCGGACAGCCGCGCATGTTGCACATGCGGCAACGCAGGTTAGCGCGCCGCTGGAAGCCGGCAGGGCCGGTACGTAGAATCTAATCATTCCCCACCGTTCCAGGTAACCAGCGAATGGATGTCCATTTGAGTATTCACGGCCGGCAGGGCCTGGCCGGCCAGCTTTACCGCCAGTTGCGCGCCGGCATTGTCGACGGACGGCTGGCGCCGGGAGAACGGCTACCGTCAACGCGTGATCTCGCCGCCCAACTTGGCGTGTCGCGCAAGACCACGCTGGACGTGTTCGAGCGGCTGATTGCCGAGGGCTACCTGCGCTCGCGCGCCGGCGACGGTACCTTTGTAGCGCACGCGCTCACCCACCTGGCTCCCCGGCCCCTGACAATATCCCCGAGCCCAGGTTCCGGCTCGATCTGGGAAGACCTGCCCGATGCCCTGCCGAGGACGGCGCCCGGCGCCGAGCCCGCCTTCGACTTCGTAGGCGGCATCACCGACAAGACTTTGTTCCCCTTCGACAAATGGCGCAGTTGTATCGGCCATGCGTTGCGCGTGCAAGCCCGCGGGCGCGGCGAATACCGGAATCCCTCGGGCGAGCAGGAGTTGCGGCTGGCAATTTCGCGCTACCTGGCCTTCAGCCGCGCCGTGGTTAGCAACTGGCAGGATGTCATCGTCACGCAGGGCGCGCAGCAAGCGATCGACGTGGTGGCGCGGGTCGTGATTCGCCCTAGCGACGTGGTGGCGGTGGAGGATCCCGGCTATCCGCCCGCGCGCATTGCCTTCTCCGCCTTGGGCGCCCGTATTGCCTATGTTCCTGTGGATGCAGAAGGGCTGGTGGTCGACGCCCTGCCGGACAACGCGCGCATTGTCTACGTCACGCCCTCGCACCAGTTTCCGCTCGGCATGGCCATGAGCCTGGAGCGCCGTGTCGCGCTGCTCGAATGGGCGCAACGGCGCGGCGCGCTGGTGGTGGAGGACGACTATGACGGCGAGTTCCGCTTCA
The DNA here is from genome assembly GCF_014170355.1 of Cupriavidus sp. UME77. Taxonomy (NCBI): domain Bacteria; kingdom Pseudomonadati; phylum Pseudomonadota; class Betaproteobacteria; order Burkholderiales; family Burkholderiaceae; genus Cupriavidus; species Cupriavidus sp. UME77. The sequence goes on along the minus strand of NZ_LZZU01000067.1, from coordinate 7,779 downwards.
CGGGCAGGCCAATGGAATCGCTCAAAAGCCTGGACAGCACCGGCGTGGTAGCGTACGTCGGCACTTTTTCCAAGACGATTTTCCCTGAACTGCGTATCGGCTACGTGATCCCGCCAGCGCCCCTTGGCACTGCCATGCGCCGCGCCAAGCAGGTGGGCGACTGGCACAGCTGCACCATGACGCAGACGGCTCTGGCCAAGTTCATGCTCGACGGCTACTTCGCCAAGCACCTGCGCCGCATGCACAAGGAGTACGCCGCGCGGCGTGCCGTCTTGCTGCAGCACCTGGATGGCCCCCTTGCACCGTGGTTCGCGCCCAACGCGCCGGCCGCCGGGATCCACCTCGTAGCTCGCCTGAAGGCGGAGCGTGACGAACGGGAGTTGATCGCGCGCGCCGCCGCCGCGTCGATCGGCCTCTACGGCATCGCCGGCATGTATGGCGGGCAACAGCCGGTACCCGGGATCCTGTTTGGCTATGGTGGCATCGGCGTGGCCGACATCCATGCCGGCATGGAGAAGCTGGCCGGGGTGATGGCGGCGAGCAGGCTATAGCCACCCTCGCCGAACCGGCCCGGCCCGGCACCCCGTCACTGGCTACCTGGATTTACCGAAAAGTGGCTCTTTTGCATAACCAATTGGCGTCCTAATCTTGTTCCTGTCGCGTCGCCACCCCGGCGACGCAAACCAGGAGCAAAACCATGGAACAACGTCTCGATTTCTACAAAGCGAGCCCCGCCTCCATCAAGGCCCTGATCGGCCTGGAAGAGCGCATCGGCAAGAGCGGGCTCGAACAGCCGCTGGTGGAACTGGTGCGCCTGCGTGCGTCGCAAATCAACGGTTGCGCCTATTGCATCGACACGCATACCACCGACGCGCGCAAGGGCGGCGAAGACGACCGTCGCCTGGCCACCCTCTCGGTCTGGCGCGAAACGCCCTTCTTCTCCGAGCGCGAGCAAGCCGCTCTGGCCTGGACGGAGGCCGTCACGCTAGTCGCCCAGGACCATGTGCCCGATGCCGCCTGGGAAGCCGTCCGTCCACACTTCAGCGACGCCGAACTGGTCGACCTGACGCTGTTGATCTCCGCGATCAATAGCTGGAACCGCTTCGCCATTTCGTTCCGCAAGACGCCGGCCTGACCTACGGGAGAGTTCAACCATGATCCGATTGCAGATTAGGCGGACCGTGTTTCGCTTGGCGATTGCGACAGTAGTGCCAGCCGTGCTGGCATTGCTGGGCACGGGCAACGCCCATGCCCACACGCCGGGAGTGCAGCCCGGCGAGTCCGAGGAAAGCGTACAGCCGCTGATGAAGCAGCCCATCCCCGAGGCAGCGGGCAAGAACGTCCTGCTGGCAACGGTGACGTTCGCGCCTGGCCAGGAGCCCCAGCCGCATATCCACCCCGGGTCAATCTTTGCCTACGTGCTGGAAGGCACCGTGGTCTCGCAGCTCGGCGGCGAGCCGGCCAAGACCTACACCAGGGGACAGAGCTGGTACGAAGCGCCCAATGCAAGGCACCTGGTCACCCGCAATGCCAGCCAGACCAAGCCCGCCAGGCTGCTCGTGTTCGGCATCGCCGGCGAAGGCGATCCGATCAAACTGCCGCTCCCCCAATAAGTTAGCAGCCTGCTCCCGCGCGGGGCGGGCCTGCCGGCATACCCGCGGCAGACCCCGCGCGTAGCGCCTTCCTGCCTCCGGCTAGGCCGCTAGGCCGGAGACCGGCGAAACGCGATACCAAAGCGGTTAAGGCTATTGACCGCCGTGACCAGCAAAGTCAGGGCCACGATTTCCCGCTCAGAAAAATACGGCTGCACCGCGTCCCAGAGGGCATCCGGCACATGCGCGCCGGCAATGTTCGTCACCGCCTCCGCCCACGCCAGCGCCGCCCGCTCCCGGTCCGTGTACAGCGACGTCTCGCGCCAGACTTCCAGCATATCGATTCGTACCGCCATCTCGCCGTCCTTGCGCGCCCGCGCCGAATGCAGGTCGATGCAGTACGGGCAGCCGTTGACCTGCGACACGCGCAAGCGCACCAGATCCACCAGAGAATGCTCGAGCCGGTAGCGCTCGCTGCGCCGGTCCAGGCGAAGCAATAGTTCGGTGCTGGGCCGGTTGGCCCGGTAGCTGTCGAGCCGCAATGTCATGGCAATCCCCGCTGGCGGCCCAACCGGACGGCTGAACCTATAAGACAGCCTAGTGCCACGGGTCCGCGCCACCAATAGCCATTTCGGCGGGTTTTTGGGTAGCCAGTACCGATCGGAAGTGTGGGAATTTGTCGAAAAATCGCTCCTCCAGCTTGACATCTAGCAGCTCGACTCGTGTCTGCAGAAGGTAGTGTGCGCCGTTAATAGACCACAGCATTTGCTGTTGCGCCGTCATTAACGACGTCCACGAACGTCGACGGAGACCAACGGCACTGCTTCAAGGCTGCGCTCACTAATACACGCGCTAAGGTTCTGCGAGGAATTGCGCATGCGAATCGCCATGCCATCCTACCCCCTCGTTCGATGCGGCCCGCGATCACCTCAATCTTCGAGTTCTCAGCGTACGGATTGGCAGTAAGAACAGTGCTGTCAATGGCAATCGACAGTGATTTCACGGGTTCCTCACACAGAGGGTTCGAACCCCATCCCACCGCAAACTGTCGATCTTCAATGTACTCACCGATCTCGATCGCCTCGCGTCGGACTCCCATGTGAGAAAGGCAAGAGACCGACGTTATCTCAGATAACGACAGCCGCCGCAGTCCTGTACGATCCAGTTGCGCCATGACGAGCACAAAGGTAGGCCAGCTCGGGGGTAGTACGCAGGGGAAAGAGCCGGTCGATCGGGTACAGCGTTTCCCTGTAGTCTTCTACATCGCCGTTCTCATCAAGCGGCTCAGGGAGGCACGTGCAAGCCACCACCCGCGGAACGCGAACATGAATTGTGCCCCGTGCAGTATCGAACATGCGCGGGCGCCAATCTTTGATGCGGCGATATGTTCCGCAATGCGGGCACCTTCTCTTGGCTCTGTCGTAGGCGTAGATCTTCTGCGGTGCGACAGCCTGTTGGAGAGCGAGAGCCAGACGCTGCAATTCCCCCAGCGAAAGACCGGGGTCCGCAGGCTCCACGTGACACGTTGGTCGCTCTACTGTCCCGAGCTGGATAGTCTTGACGCTCCCATCATCGGCGTGGGATTGCAGGCAAAGAGTCCAGCGTAGTGACATGGCAGCCCCCGATACCCGCCCAGGAAACATCATCACCTTACTCGTAAGGTGGCGCCCTCCCCAGCTTCTTTCCACTCCCGGAATTAACGATCTGCAACAACCGCCTCGGCAGTGTGAAAATGCCGATCAATGCGCTGCCTATGAACTCTTTTGCAGTCTGGAGAAGAACTGAAAGATTCCATCATCCATAAGACCAACTGACGCTTTTGGCTTCGCTAAAAATCCGAAGACGAAGGGATAAGTGTCACCGCAGTACGATCGTCAGCCAGATCTCAGCCGATTTCCAGTGACACTTTCAGTTTGTTCGACGAGACGTCGCCTACATCGCGCAGATCTTCTCCCGCAACGGTTGCGCGTCGCGCGTGAAATGACGTAGCGTCGCGGACGGATTCCAGTCGTCGCCATCGATGCTGTAGCTCTGGTCGAACGGTTTGGCATTGCCGGTCTGCGCGTACAGTGGCGTGGTGTACGGTGCCACCACCATCAGGTGCAAGGTCCCGTCCGGGCCGAACGCCAGCCCTTCGGCTTCGGTGCGGTCGGGTTCATCGTAGGCCAGCAACTCCATCACGCTGCCGCTGACCGTGTCGATCTTGTAGATGCGCTTGCGCTTCAGCCCGTTGACCGTGTCCTTGGTATCGGCGGACGCGTACAGCATGCCTTTGTAGACCTTGGCTCCCTGCACTCGCTTTCCGTTGAATGAGAGTTGCAGCGGCACCGAGCGGATCAGCTTGAAGGTGGCCAGGTCGAACACATTGAGGTTATTGGCCGCCGCCGTGCTCCACGTCACCGTGTAGAACTGTTTGCGAGGCGCATCCACAGCCACCCAGGGCACGCCATCGGCATGCTCGGCAAGCGGCAGCGCGTAATTCTCACCGGTGTACTGCAAGGTCTTTGCGTCGAACACGGCGATATAGGACTGCTGCGACGAATCGTCCTCGTCTTCGATCGGCGCGTAGAGCTTACCGTCGGCGATATCGATGTCGCCGATATGACCCATGTGCGGCCCCCCCGGGAAAGCGCCGTATCCCGCCTGGATATCGGCCGGCAGCGCCAGCGGTCTGTTTAGCACCGGCGCATAGCCGGCATCGGTCCGCTGCAGGCCGTAGCGCCAGGAAAACACCGGCGTGCCGCCGTCGAACGCCAGGCCCTGGCTTTTCAGCGTGGCCGGGATCCTGGCCACCTGGTCATCGGTAAGGTAAGAAAAGCCGGTCAGTGTCTTGGCGTCCAGCGCTAGCTGATTCAGCACACGGTCCAGATATTGCTGCAGCACCGACATGTCATTGACGAACGACGTGCGTTGCGCGGCGGCTTCCGTCCAGGTCTCCTGGTCCAGCGCGTTGTTCACGGCGCGCAGGGCCGCGACGACCGGCAAACTGCGGCCAACCAGCCTGGTCTCCAGCGCCAGCAGATCGGCTTCCGACAACGCAGCCAGCTTGACGCCGGGGGCCGATGCAGTGAGCGGCGGGATAGTAATGCCGTTGGTGGGGTCCTGGTCGGCATCGAGAGTGAGCAGCAAGCTGGCCAGCTTGCCCAGTGCCGGCGTGCTCTGGCAGTCGCGCTCGGGCTGCAGATCGAACAGCGTGATGACAGGCTTGGGTGCGATCGCCGCCAGTTCGATGCCAGCCACTTCCAGCGTCAACATGCTGGTGCTGTCGACGGAAAAGGTGCCAGCATCGGTCTTGACCTGCACGCCGTTGGCCTTCACCGTCAACCCGTTCAGGCCGGGCCAGCCGGCCAACTTGACCTGCGTGATCGCCGCAGCGGGCGCCGTGGCCGGGGGCAGCTCCGGACTGCTCGCAGAGGGTGCCGCGGCGTTGTCCGTGCCATCGCCGCCGCAAGCGGCGAGCGATGCAACGACGGCGGCCAGCAACGGGATGGAGTAGTGGCGGGTAGCCGGCTGTGGGAGACGACGAATCTTCATGGCTCTAGAGTGGTGGTACGGCGATTGAAAGCGCGAGCGGTGCCCCTGCGGGAGGGATCGAGCGGTGATTGCCGCCCCTCGAAGCCCTGCATTGTTGACCCGCAGTGTGGCTCCCTCATGACACTATGTCATCATGCCCAATCATGCAGACATGCAATCGCCCGCCTCGGCCAGGAGCGCTCACATCGGCAATACCATGCCGATCCTCGCCACATTCAGCATCGCTAATGTCGCCGGATTTGCATCAAGGAGTGGACGCACTACCACGGGCAGTCTTGGCCGGATATCCTCTTCGTGCTCAGACGTGGCACTCCATACCGATGAACCTTCGCCCGGTGCTCACGCACGCCCTCGTGCTACTGCCAATGCAGATGTCCAGCACAAGCGTAGACCAAAGGAAAGTTGTCACTGTCTCAAAAACAATGTCGTCAATTCTTGTGATGACCCTGTGCTTGGTCGCACGCCACAAGGCAAATATCGGGGGGGCCAGCCTCGCGAAATGGTCGGCCTGGCTGGTGCAGTGTCGCCAGCCGCTGCACGGCGTTTCCGGATCTCAACGACAATCTCGAACAGCGGGTGCGCCAGATGGTGCTGCCCACGGCAGCCATCCAATAAGCACCTCGTTCACGAGGATCTCGACTTGCGCTGGTAGTCGCGGCATTCCGGCCCTCTCGTCGGCGCGGACGGGATTCTACTTCTAGCAAGTACGCTGGTCGCACCAGGTCCCAATTGGACAAGATCAAGCGATTGCTGGGCAATGCAAGCGGTAGACCCTCTTACCATCGAGCGGCCCTGCCCGGCCTGCCCAGCCATTTGTCGGGGGACTATTTTTCCCCTCGGACAATCCCTCCATTAGCGGGATACTGAAACTGCCGCAGTGCAGCATAATTACCTACGGCGACTTGACTGACCCCGTGTTGCCACTCCTCGAGAGTGTGGGCGCCCACCCTGCCGCCCACACCCCTTTTTCTACCGGGTTCCCGTTAAACCCCAGAGGGAAACCCGCGCTACTGCTTCGATACCTTGATGTTTGTGCGCGTGCCGCGCTTGATTAGCTTTCCGGCTACAAGCCCTCCCCGGGGATGCCTTCTCCAACGCGGGAGCCACTAGCAAGGCCGAGGACGGACCGCAAAAAAATCCATCTCTTTATATTGCTCAGTACGCGCAAAAACGACTACCCGCTCCACCAATACTGCGATATGAAAGAAGCGCAGATAGAGAGCGGGCAAACTAAGACATGCGGGCACAATACCGTGTCGCTGACGCCAAGAGACCGCTTTAGCAGCAACTCCTCAGGTCAACGAAATTTAACTCGGCAAACGGATTCCGGTGCTCCTGCTCACGCCACTGGAATCAGAAACTTGTCGCGATTCTTCCCCAGCCAAGCCGGTGCACGACCACGTCCGGTCCAAGTGGCGCCGGTCTTCGGGTCCATGTACTTCGGCGGCAGCGAGGTTTTTTCCTTTGCCGGCGCCTTAGCCTGATCGCCAGCTGCCGGGCGCCCGCGGCGTCGTTTCGGAGCCAAGTCCTCAACCGTGAGTTCGTACTCCGCCATTAAACCCTGGATCTTCTCGATAACTCCAGCGATCTCGCTTTGACGAACCTCAGCCAGCTGAGTTTCGAGCTTTTCTTTTTCTGCCAGCAATTGTTTGTAGGTAGCCATGTTGGTCTCCATCAATTAAGAACAGTTCGATATCCTACAGCACATCGCCGAACTTTCATCAACTCCTTGCTTGTAGTCCGCCGGATACTATTGAGCTAGTATTTTAGCGAGTGAATTTGGGGCAGGCAGCCAATGTGCAGAATGATGTACGCACAAACAAGCATTTCGGCGATAGTCGGCCACCCCAAGCAGAAATTGATGGACAAGAAACCAACAAGGCCCTCGCTGTGACCGTCGCACTGGCGGAATCTGGCTAGGCGAACATCCAACTAGCTGAATGAATGGTGTTCCAGAAGAGCGACGAAATCGCAGCTCCCCTCTCCTTGTGTCACCAAGTCCGCGCCCGCATTCTGCAGTGCCCGCACCTGTCAAGCGCCGGGAGGGCCGTCGGGCTCGACGCGCCCCCGACGGCTACAATACCGTGAGGGCGCAGGGACTGTGCGCCGAGAATGTGAGTGGAGAAGTAAATGGCGACAGCTCGAGCTGGCACCAAAGGGGAGGCACTAAGACTCCTCGGGACAGAAGGCGTGACGGTGGTGGAACTGGACTATGAGGCTGGCTGGCAAGATGCGATTGAACTTGGTCGGCTCGGCCAGAAGGCAGGGGTACGCGTGGAATATCGCGGGCAAGAGAACGTCGCAGTCAAATCGCCAGCGGCATTGGTCGCCGGACTGATGCGGGTAAAAGCGACCTTCAGGCAGCGAAACCTCTATTGCCAGTTTGAGCTGAGTGAACTACCGGCGAGCTAAAGTCGAAACTGGTGTACGGACGGGGAATTTGAGGCGCGGAGTAGAGGGCGGTGGAGCTTTCCGCTGAGAATCTGATTGTCGAGATCGGAAACCAGCACAAGAAAGGTCCACCATGAGCAAGGATAAGGGGAAAGAAGCAGTCGGTCTATCGGAAATCGGGCTTGGGCTCGAGGAGCTGATCAGGCGCGGGGCCCGGCGGGTCATCCAGGAGGCGATTGAAGTGGAGCTGGCAGAGCTGCTT
>NZ_LZZU01000066.1:0-5964 GCF_014170355.1 Cupriavidus sp. UME77 | reverse complement strand
GTATCGGCTTAGCCAGCAGCGCCGTCTGCCCGCCGTTGGCAAAGTCGGCCAGCCAGCGATAGACGCTGCGCACATTGACACCAAAGGCCGCAGCCACGCTTTCTACCGTCTGGCCTTCGCGAATAGCCTTCACTGCCTGCTGCCGCATTACCTGCAAGGCTTGATGCTCGATCGACCGAGCATCCGAGTTTCGTTTGCATTTCATGAAAGCATTGTCTCACATGACAATACTTTCTAAAAGGTTAGTAAGATACTAGAAACGATCGCGCAGCGATTGGGTGGGGGTAGAAATGTCGTTGGATCAATTAATCTTTTTTCTGAAAAAGCGGTCTGCCCAAGCTGCACAAGTGTGATTGTGCAGTTTAGGAGTATGTTTCCAAATATTCAGTTAAATATTTTTACGCATTAAATTATATGAAATCAACAAATAATTATTCGGACCTATGTGAGTTAGTGCGTGAAACATATTCTTACGCAATTAAAAAAATGGGGTTTAGCGCCGGGCAGGCATTTGCGTATACCTATGATTATGTTGAGCTGATATTTAGAGAGGGAAAGTTCCAAAAGCTATGTCTTCTTGTTTCTTTATTTTGTTGCGCAAAGGAGGGTATGGTAGATATGAATATCGACGATTTATTCACTCAAGATGTGCTGGGGGAACTGAGATCGGAAGTGGATGGATTTGATGCTGGAATTAATCCAGATTACAGAGATTATAGATTTATGGATGCCGATTTTCAAGCCGATCTCATTTTGGTTCGGGGTAGTTTTTTGTAAAACAAGGTGGCGGATATTGAGTTTATGATATTGGCATAGTTGAATTTTGTAAGGGTGATAGCATAGATAATGGTGGATAAAGTGGTATTGTGGGTTTTTCTGGTAGATCGTTTGCATCGAGCGAATAGGATATAGAAAATGTGGCTGGTCTTTCCATATGTTTTTTTGATAGCTATCCCGGTAGTACGGTCTGGATAGGTACCAGGACAACGCGATCAAACATGGATCAGATCAAGCAATTGCAAGAGAGCGCACGGGTACTGCATGCTCTGTTGACCCACTATGCAAAGTTTGATGAGGACGCAGAGATGGCTTTGGGCTTTATGACTGGCTTGTTTGCTGATATTGAGCGAGGGGAAGTAGTCCCGCCGGTTCATGACAACTATCGATGGTACTTTGCGAATACCGCGGGACCCCTGTTCAAATATGATGACCTGGGCGAGGCCCACGCTCAGTATTCGCATGCGTTAGAGGGCTGGGCGGCATGACCGCTTCTAGCAGATAGGGATGTTTGGATACAACAAGTCTGGTGCGCTGCATGGAAGTCAGCCCGGAGGAGCGGCGTGGTGGTGGTTTTGACCGGAATGACGCAGTCTTCTTGTGCGGTGGCGTGCCGTCTTGCGAGAGTTATCTGACAAATCTAGGTTCGCAGAACAAAACGGATGAGTTCTCAGCGTTGAGACGTGCAGAGCAAGTACAGATTGCTCTAGAGAACGCCGTTACTAAGGGTACTCTAGTCGACGCACTAGACACTACGATGGTGTCCGGCGCCTCCTTCGGTACCGGAGGAGGTGCGATTGCCGGTGCGACCGCGGGCCGTAAGCCGGCTAATTCTGGTGGCACGTCAGCCGGCGGCGGGCAACAAGGCCGCATGAGCGGCGTCGCAGATCTTTTTGACAAGACCAGCCCAGTGAACGAGATTTCGCTGAATGGCCAAAGATAGACTGCAACTGCGGATAACGTACATCCCGGAGTCCGGTCCGTTGTCAAGATTACTTCTCGGAGAACAATGTGCGTTCCGAAGTTGCCAAAATGACAGCCATGATTAATGGGAATCCGACGGAAATCGAGTTGCGCGAAAGGATAGAACGTCAACTTGGATGGCGTGGGGCAACTGAGATAGTTGGAGGCCGATGGGAGATCGGTATTTCCCGTATCAAACGCGTCGTTTTTCGAAACCGGTGACATTGATCATTCTGTTGTTGAAAACTGGCCCATATTCGTAAGCAAGGATGGTAGTTGTCACGGAGGAAGGCGCCCATAATAGTCTTACGCGTGCATCAGATCGTGCATGCGCCTTCATGTTAGAAAATGACCAGCATTTCTATAGAAGTTAGAAGACATGGATGCTAGAAATTATGCATACAAAAACGCTCGCCAAGTTGTTTCAAGAGTCAAAGGCACAGCCAGTAATTCTGGGTGATATGGTTGTGGTGCCAATTTATCGTCTCCCTCTCGCGGCGGGTAAATGGCATGTCCGTGTGGAGCGAATATCAGCAAAAAACATTCCAGTTCAAGGGATCAGATTAAAGGTTGATCTTGGTCACATCGCTGTCGCCGGCCAGAAGCAGAAGGACATCGTTCTATGGGAAGACACCAGTCCAGATGTTGTTGATATGGAGATTTCATGTGCATCGGAAACTGTTTTTAAGGCTTGGAATGTGTGGCGAGTTGATGGGATCATGCAGGCTTGGATTGGTAATTCTGGAATGATTGTTGAGAACGATGTAGGTAGAATTAAATTGCTCTGCAGCGATGGAACATCAGCGCCGGAATTCGATAATTTGATTGTGACAATTGCAATAAATTAGTGTTTAACGTTATGTCCGTGTTAGGGTTGCATGGGGTAACTCATGTGTATCATCATGATCAATTTTGATTCTGGATCTATTATATTTGATGATGGGTTGAATATATCGAACAGAACAACAATTTCACAGATTGAGAAGTTAGACTTGCCGGGGCTGTCTCCTGCAGTGAAATTGAGAACGCAATTAAGCATTGGAACTCATGCCTGCAAGAATTTGACATGAGGGGTTGGTGCAGTGTTTTCTCAAGAGCGACTAGTACAGGTATGGCTTCAATGTCTAAATGTTGATGGAGTGAATGCAGGTGCGTGGGATTTGGAAAATGAAAAAATGAGAAGAGATTTTCACGATAAATTAATAGAAGAACTTTGTTGCTCGATTTGCCCCTCAGAGAGAGCGCCAGCTTCTTTAGCGTATAAATTCCCCTGGGGAAAGATCTCATCAATTATTGACATGCGTGGAGTGCAGTCATTGATCGTGATTGACTATTTCTGACGAAAGAACTGGCAGCCCAGGCAAGGCGGCAGCCCAAGAGCGCCATCGCCAATGGCACGGTCACTATCACCAATGCCGAGGCGCAGAAGGAGAAGACTGGCAAGACTGTGGAAGCAGTGCTTGCTAGCTTGAATCGGGATACGGATGGCGCTAACCAGGCTCTCGATAAGATCTTTGATGCGAAGAAGGTGAAGGAGCAGCAGGAGGAGAACAAGGTCCGGGCCGAATTGGTGCAGCAGTTGGCGCCGATGGTTTATGACAAAGCAGGAGACCTTCTCCAGGGCCAGCCCACGGCGACCAAGGTGGCCGTGCACGGCCTTCTGGGCGGTCTCATGTCAATGGCGATCGGCGGCAACTTTGCGGCTGGCGCAGCAGGCGGGGCCGCCGCCAAGCTGGCAGTGGAGTCATTCGGCGCTCAACTGCTTGGTATGGAAGGCGTCAGCGTAGAAGACAGAAAGGCGCTGGTGCAGCTTGCAGGCATGATCGTTGGCGGCCTAGCAGGCGGTGCTGCTGGTGGATCCGGCTCTGACTTGGCTGTGGGCGGTAGCGTTGGCAAGGTTGCCACGGAAAACAACTACCTGAAGCACCAAGAGATACTTGATTTCACGAAGGCAAATCAATCCTGCACGGCAAGCGGTAACGCAGAAGCTTGCCGGGAGCGCGATCGGCTCGTTGCACTTGACAAGCAGCGTGATGCAGCTCTGTCAGCCTGCGCGGGGAGCAGCAGCGCGGTTTGCACAGGATTGCAGCAGGAAGTTCGCTCCGCCCAGGCCGAGATCCTTCGTAAGCGGGACGACACCTTCGGTGCATTCGGCGCGAGCCCGGTCGACTACATTCTGCTCGCTATGAATACAGAGGCGCAGGCGGCGGGAACAATGTCGAAGGTTGATCGCCTTGTTGGCACCGCTACCGGCGCCGGGCATGCAATCGCCCAGGGACTCGCTGACATGGCAAAGCTGGCGGGCACCGTCGTGGCCTCAGGGATGAGGTGACCAGAAGGCGGGTGAAGAGTTGCGAGGCACGATCGATGGATTGGGTCGGCTTCTGGCGAATCCGACAGCCTGGGAGGCGTTGATAGCTAGTGCTACGGTTGAGCAGAGGGAGAGACTGGCGTCGGCCTACGAGAAGGCAGACGCCAAGGAAATTGGGCGAATCGGTGGTGAGTTGGTTACTTACCTGCCGTTCGGTGGTGCTGCCGGCGTAGTCAAGACAGCGACAACGGCGGCGGAGGAGGCCGCAAAGGCGGCAGCCCTCGGAAAGGGCGTGGGGATCACTGATGCAAAAGGGAGCCAGCCTGTAATCGGAGCTGGAGGTGCAATTGATGGTTTCAATGCAGCGCAAGGTGTCGTTGCATCTCGAATCAACGTGAGGACGGGCGATGCAGCTGTTAAAAGTAGTGGGCTTGAATATGCATGGGCGAAACATGGCGGGGCTTGGGGGCAAAATAAATCTGCATTCACGATTTCTAAGGATGAATTGAATGTTTTTTTACAAGACCCATTGGTTGTGAAAACACCGGCATATCAATCACCAACATCTGGTAACTTCATTCGAACAGTTGATTTTGGGCGGCCAGTTGGTGTTGATGCAAAAGTTGGGGGGAAGTCGACGAATTTCATGACGGTCATAACTGATAAAAAAGGCAATTTGGTCAACGTATTTCCAGGAAAAACTTTTTAGGCTATGTATTATTTAACTGTTTGGGATAAAGATCTGGCAGCCACAGGAAAAGATGGAGCTTTGAGTAGGATCGAAATACCAATGGATGTGGCGAATTTTTTATTCGCATTGGATTCGGAGGAATTTCCTATTCTATCGAGCTTGAGCTTTGATGAATATGATCTGATTTCTGGTGCGGAAATCGAGTCGCTTGCTAATGAGATAATTGAAGTCGTTAGAATAAATCCATCTGTTTCGGGATTAATTGATTTGATGCTGAAAAAGATTACTGAGGCGCGCTCTTTGGAGAAGAGCATTTTGTTTGATCCGTTCAGGGGTTAGTGCTTGGTGCAAAAAGGAACTGTGCCTAGGGATGGTGTTCAAAACTCGCCGCAGACCGGGCGCTCATGGCGGGGTTTTCCAGCGACAATAAGTGCATGAAACAAACTGACCTTGGCCTGGACCTGAGCAACCGCCGCACGCGCAAGCGCGTGTTTCTCGATGAGATGGAGCGCGCGGTACCTTGGGATGAGTTTCTGACGCTGATTGCGCCGCACGCCCCGACCAAGGCAACGGGCCGCCGGCCGTTTCCCCTCGCAGCGATGCTGCGTATTCACCTGATGCAGCAATGGTTTGGTCTGAGCGATGTGGCGATGGAAGAAGCGTTGTATGACACGCCGCTGTACCGCGAATTCGCTGGCCTGGGCGGCATGAGCCGCCTGCCTGACCGCGTTAGCATCCTGCGCTTTCGGCATCTGCTCGAACGACACCAGCTTGCCGAGCAGTTTCTCAACACGGTCAACGAGCAACTCAATGCCAAAGGCTTCCTGCTCAGGGAAGGCACGGTGGTCGATGCCACGTTGATTGCCGCGCCGAGTTCCACGAAGAACAAGTGAGGTTCCCCTTGTTTTTCGCCTTCCAAGGGTAAGGGAGTCAAGCCGCCATGTCCCGTGGGTGTTCCCAGTCCCGGAGGTACTGGGCCGGGGACACATAGCCGAGCGTGGAGTGTCGGCGGCTCCGATTGTAAAAGATCTCGATGTAGTCAAAGAGATCGTCTTTGGCTTGCTCGTGCGTGGCGTAGCGCTGGCCATGCACCCGCTCGTTTTTCAGACTGTTGAAGAAGCTCTCGCTCGGGGCATTGTCCCAACAGTTCCCTTTGCGACTCATCGAGCAGACCATGCCGTAATCCACCAGCTTGGCCTGGAAGGCCTGGCTAGCATACTGG